>DATMQU010000661.1:0-3827 GCA_035566715.1 Vicinamibacteria bacterium | reverse complement strand
GACCGCCTAGGAAGGGAGGAAAGCCCAGGCCGAAGATCGCCCCCACGTCGCCATCGCGGGGCGAGCGCAGGATCCCCTCCTGGAGGCAGAGCACGGCCTCGTTCAGGAAGGCGAAGACCAAGCGATCCTGGATCTCCCGGGCGTCGAAGGGACGCCGGTTCACGCCCTCCGGCAGAAGGACGTACACGGAGGCGTCCACTCGTTTTCTCTTTCCGTCGTAGGTGTAGAAGCCCCGCTTGTTCTTGCGGCCCTGGCGCCCGTCGGCCAGGATTCTTCCCATGAGAGCGGGCGGGGCCATCCGCTCCCCGAAGTGCTCGAGCATGACTTTCGCCACCTTCGCCCCCACGTCGATCCCCACCTCATCGAGCAGCGCCATCGGGCCCACCGGAAAACCGAAGGAGAGCAGAGCGCGGTCCACCTCCTCGATGGCGGCTCCCTCCTCCAAGAGGCGCGCCGCCTCGTTCAAGTAGGGGGCGAGCGTGCGGCTCGTGTAGAAGCCGGGGCCATCCCGCACCACGATCACGTGCTTGCCCAGGCGGCGGCCGAAAGTCACGGCCACCGCGGTGGCCCAGGCGTCGGTCTCGGGGGTGACCACCACCTCCAAGAGGGGCATCTTGTGGACGGGTGAGAAAAAGTGCATACCCAGGACGCGGGCCGGCCGGTGCGCGCCGGCGGCGATCTGGGCGATGGGCAGGGAGGACGTGTTGCTCGCGAACACGCACTCCTCGCCCACTACCGCCTCCGTCTCCGCGAGGACGGCGCGCTTCAGGGCCAGGTCCTCAAAGACGGCCTCGATCACGAGGTCGGCCCGTCGGAGACCCGAGTAGTCGAGGGTCGGGGAGAGCCGGTCCATCCGCTTCGACACTTCCAGGCGGGTGAGGCCCCCCCGGGCCCGCCGCTCTTCGAGGACCCCCCGCACGTGGCGCAGGCCCCGCCCCAGCGCCTCCAGAGAGGCGTCCTTCAGCCGAACCGCCACCCCCGCTTCGGCGGCGGCGCCCGCGATCCCGGCCCCCATCAGACCCGCGCCCAGCACTCCGAGCTTGGTGACCTCGCGCGCCTTCGTGTCTGGGGGGTAGCCCGCGTCCTTCCTGATCTCCTGGGTGGCGAAGAAGACGGACACGAGGGCCCGGGAGACGTCGGAGACGGCCAATGCACCAAAACCCTTGGCCTCGATCTTCAGCCCTTCGGCCAGCGACGCGGCCGTGCCTTTCTCGACGACCTCCAAGGCCTTGAGGGGGGCGGGATAGTGGCCGCCCGTCTTTTCCTGCACCGTGGCCCGAGCCCGCCAGAAAATGTAGGGCCGGAGCAGGCGTTCGTGGAGCCGGAGCCCGGAACGCCGGCGCCGCAGGCTGCCCTCGGCCAGGGCGAGGGCGGCCTTCCTGGCCACGGGCACGAGCAGAGGCAACGGCACCACCTCGTCGACCAGGCCCGCCGCGAGGGCTCGCTTGGCCTTGAGGCTGCGGCCGGTGAGGATGAGATCCAGGCTGCGGGAGAGGCCGACGAGGCGAGGCAGGCGCTGCGACCCCCCCGCACCCGGCAGGAGTCCCAGCGTCACCTCGGGAAGGCCAATCGCGGTCTTGGGATCGTCGGAAGCGACGCGGTAACGGCAGGCGAGCGCGGTCTCCAGCCCTCCGCCCAGGCAGGAACCATGGATGGCCGCCACCACCGGCACGGGAACGCCCTCCAGCCGATCCAGGATCGCCTGGCCCGTGCGGGAGAGCGTTTCCCCCTCGAGCGCGCTGCGGATCTCGAGAAAGTCCTTGATGTCCGCGCCCGCGATGAAGTTGTCCGCTTTGCCGCTCCGGATAACGACCGCCTTTATGGACCGGTCCCCCTCCAGCTCTCCCAGCAGGGCCTGGAACTCCTCCAGCATGCCCTTGGAGAGGGTGTTCACCTTCTCCCCGGACACGTCGATCGTGACCAGGAGGACTCCGCCCGGGTCCAGCTCGCGGCTGAGGGTCCGGGCCCCACTCACGCGATCACGCCCCCCGCGCGCCAGTGGGCAATCTCCTCGCGGCCGTAGCCCGCCTCCGTCAGGACCGCGTCGGTGTGCTCGCCGAAGGCGGGGACCTCCCGACGGACGCGGACGGGGGTGTCGCGGAGGCGCAGGGGCGAGTCCAGGGTTCGGAGCGCGACCCCCCCCGAGTGCCGCTCCACCACGGCGCCCCGGGCCCGTGCCTGCGGCTGCTCCAGCGCCTCCGCCAGGTCCAGAACGGGCTCGACACAGGCTTCGACCGGGCCAAGCTCGCGGACCCAGTCGTCGCGGTCCCGGCTGGCAAACTTCCGGGCCATGGCCTCGATCGTCTCTTGCCGCTCCCCGGCGGCCTCCCATTGGCGGGGGATACGCTCCGGAAGGCCAAGGGCCCGGCAGAGGGACTCCCAAAACTTTGGCTCCAGCGCGCCCACCGCCAGGTAGCCTCCATCGCGGCACCGGAACACGTTGTAGCAAGCGTGCGTGCCCGTGAGCTCGCTGGCCAGGTTACCCCCCGCGAGCAGACGGGCGGCGGGGACGGTCATCAAGGACAGGACGCCCTCCAGCAGGGAGACGTCCACGACCTGGCCGCGGCCGGTGCGCGCGCGGGCCTGGAGTGCGGCCAGGATCCCGATCGTGGCCAGAAGACCGCCCGTCATGTCCGCCAGCTGCGTGGTCGGGAGCACGGGCCGCCCCAGGGCATCGCGAGTGGTCCCCAGCAGGCCGCCGAGAGCAATGTAGTCGATGTCGTGGCCGGCGCGGCGAGCCAGGGGGCCGTCCCCGCCGTACCCGGTGAGCGAGCAGTAGACGAGCCGGGGGTTTTCCTGGCACAGCACCTCCGCGCCCAAGCCCCGGCCCGAAAGCGCCCCCGGCCGGAAAGTTTCGATCAAGACGTCGGCGCGGGCCGCCAGCCGGCGGACGATCCCCACCCCCTCTGCGTTGCGGATGTCCACCGCGACCGAGCGCTTGTTGCGGTTGAGCGCGGCGTGGACCGCGCTCTCGCCCCCCACCGCGGGCGTCGCGGCGCGCGTGGGGTCGCCCCTCGGCGGCTCCTCGACCTTCACGACCTCCGCACCCAGGTCGCCCAGGAGCATGGTGCAGTAGGGTCCGGGGATGTAGCGGGTCAGGTCCAGGACCCTGACGCCCTCCAGGGCGGCGACTCCGCTATCCCTCACCGTTCCAGGACCATCGCGAAGCCCATTCCTCCTTGTGCGCAGACCGACAGCAGGCCGAACTTCCCGTGGCGCCGCGCGAGCTCGTTCGCAAGCGTGGTCGTGATTCGCGCCCCAGTGGCGCCGAAGGGGTGGCCGAGGGCAATCGAGCTCCCGGACACGTTGAGCCGCTCGCGGTCCACCCTTCCCACCGGTGCCGACCGCCCCAGCTTATCGCGGGCCCAGGTCTCCGATTCCAGGGCCTGGATGTTGGAGGCCACTTGGGCCGCAAAGGCCTCGTGCATTTCAATAAGGTCCATGTCGGAGAGTTGCAGGCCCGCCCGCTCCAGGGCCTTGGGAATGGCCAGGGCGGGGCCCATCAGCAGCTGGCCGCCCGGATCCACCGCCGCCACCGCCCAGGAGCGGATGAAGGCCAAGGGCAAGTAGCCGAGGGCTTTGGCCTTCGCCTCCAGCATGAGCAGCACGACCGCCGCCCCGTCCGTCAGGGGGGAGGAGTTCCCGGCCGTGACCGTCCCGTATTTGCGGTCGAAGACGGGGGGGAGCGCGGCCAGGGCGTCGAGCGAGGTGGCGGGTCGTAGGAGATTGTCGGCCGTCACGACCACGTCGTAGCGCGGGGGCACGAACACCGCACACATCTCGGCCGGAAGCCGGCCGTCCGCGGTGGCGGCGGAGGCGTTCTTGTG
>DATMQU010000660.1:0-7991 GCA_035566715.1 Vicinamibacteria bacterium | reverse complement strand
GTGAGGCGGGTCCTGGGGCCGGGGGGCCGTCTGCGGATGCTGAAGCACGTGCGGGCTCGCCATAACCAGCGTCGGTTCGTGGCATCGCCGCTTGACAGGGAGGGAGGGACAAGAACAAAATAGCGAAGAAAAAGCGAAAATGGGTTCCCCCCTCAAGATCGCCCTCCAGGACCTCCTCCGGGCACGTCGCCTCCAAGCGGAGGCTCCACCCCTTCGCGGTGAAGACCGCCGGCTCTCGCCCCTGGCCACCGGCATCCCGGCGATCGATGTCCTCCTCGGCGGGGGCTTCCCTCGGGGCCAGGTATCGGAAGCTTGTGGCCCCGCCTCCTCGGGGCGCACCGGCCTCGCCCTCGGCCTCCTCGCCCGCACCACGCGCCGGGGCGCGCTCGCGGCTTGGGTGGACCCGGAAGACCGCCTGGACCCCACCTCCGCCGCGGCCACCGGCGTTGACCTCACGCGTTTGCTCTGGCTGCGCGGGCAGCCGCGCACCTCCCGTGGGCTGCCAGAGGCCGTCGCCGCCGTGGGCACGCTCCTGGGCTCCGGCCTCTTCGAGGCCGTGGTCCTGGACCTGGCCGGGGTTCCCGTTCCCGAAATCCGCCGCCTGCCCGGCGCCACTTGGATCCGCCTGCAGCGAATGGTCGAGGAGACACCCACGGTCTTCGTGCTCCTGGCCGATGCCCACACCGCCCGGGGCCCCGGCGGCGTCTCCCTGCGCCTCGAGCCCGCCGGTCCGCGCTGGTCCGGTCCCCCCGGCCCGGGACGCCTGCTCCGGGGCCTCGGCGCCCAGGCCCTGGCCGGGGGCCACCCCGTCCGTCGCACCGACCTCGAACTTCAGGCGTTCAGTTGAGAGCGGCGGGAACGCTCCATGTACGGAGGACTTCATTCCCCTCGGCCTCTTCCTTCCGACCACGCGCTCCTCGAACTCGCCCGTGAGTTCACGCCCCGGGTCGAGGCCCGAGGTCCCACCCCGGTGCTGCTCGACCTCCACGGCCTAGGCCGCGTCTGGCCCACGGCCGAGGACCTCGGCCAAGCCCTGCTCCGCGCGGCGAGCGAGAGGCGGCTCACGCCGCACGTCGCCCTGGCCTGGACCCGCGCCGCCGCCCTCATGGCGGCCCGTGGACGCGCGGGCCTGACCATCATCCCCGCTGGCCAGGAGGCCGCGGCCCTCGCTCCCTTGCCCCTCCTCCTCCTCGACCTCGACCCCCAACGCCAGGAACTCTTCCACCGCTGGGGCCTCCGCACGATCGGCGACCTGGCGGGGCTGCCCGCGGCGGGTCTTTCCAGCCGCCTAGGCCCCGACGGCCCCCGCCTCCGCCGCCTGGCCCGGGGGGAAGACGACGTGCCCCTCGTTCCCACCCCGCTTCCGGAGACCTTCGCTCTCACGCTGGACCTGGACTGGCCCGTGGACGGTCTGGAGCCGCTCTCTTTCCTCCTCACCCGCGTCCTGGAGCCGCTCTGCCACGGCCTCGCCGCGCGCGGCCGCCGCGCCGCCGCCCTCGCCCTCGATCTGCGGCTCGTGGACGGCTCGCTCCACTCCCGAACCTTGAAACCCGCTGCCCCTTCGGTGGAGCCGCGGACCTGGCGGACACTGATACTCCTCGACCTGGAGGTCCATCCCCCGTCGGAAGCGGTCCAGAGGATTACCGTGCGCGCGGAACCCACCCCCGCCCGCACCGTCCAGTTCTCGCTCCTGGATCCCGCTCAGCCCTCCCCGGAGCGGTTGGCGGAAACGATGGCGCGTCTTCACGCCTGGACCACGGCCGGCCGCGGCGGGGCGGCCGCTCTGCTCGACACCCACCGGCCGGGGGCATTCGCAGTGGGGACGTTTCTGCCCGGTCCGGCCACGGGCGTGGCAGCGGCTGGAGGTCCCTGGCCGGCGCGGGTTGCCTTGCGCGCCTTCCGCCCTCCCCTCCCCGCGCACGTTGTCCTGCGGGACGGCGCCCCCGCATTCGTCTCCGCTCCCGGCGTCCGGGGGGCGGTCGTGGAGCGGGCTGGCCCCTGGCGTGCCTCCGGGGACTGGTGGGACGTGGCCTGGAGCCGTGAGGAATGGGACGTAGCCCTGGGGACGGGCATCTACCGGATCTTCCGCGATCGTCTACGCGAGGCCTGGTTCGTGGAGGGGGAGCTGGACTAGGGACGGGGAGGCCGGACCACGCTCGCCCCCAGGTTCAGCCCGCGGTCTTTCCCCCCGCGGACCCGCCCACACCCAACCGTCGGGCGAGAAGCGTGTCCAGGCTCCAGGCCCCGGGGCCGTAGAGGGCGAGCCAGAGAAAGAAGAGGAGGAACACGAAGGAGGAGATGTCGGTGGGGCTGATCTCGCTCGCCGAGCTCCAGGAAGCTACGAACCGCTCCCGGTCCGCGGTGAGGAGGGCGACCACCATGGTGGAGGCCAGGCCCGTGGCCATCAGGCGCGTGAGGAGGCCCAGGATCAGGCAAATCCCCCCCACGAACTCCAGGCTCGCCACGAAGGCGGCGTTGGCGACCGGGAAGGGGATGCCCAGCTCGGTGAAGAAGGTGACGGTGTTGTCGAAGTGCTCCCACTTCCCGTGGCCGGTCAGGTAGAAGGCCCACCCCACGACCAGGCGGGTGGCGAGGGGGGCCAGGAAGCCGAGGACGGCGGCGACGCTCAGTCCCAGCTTGGCGGCGCGGCGGATGACGGCAAGGGCGGGCATCTCGACCTCCAATCGACCGAACGGGCGGCGGGACCACACGACCGGGCCGCACACGCCCTGACCATCTCCTCGGCGGCTCAGTACTCCCCGGGACGGGTTCCCAAGATCCTACGCCAACCCGCCGCCGCGTGGAGCGCGGGGGGCAGGCCGCCCCGGACGTGAAAGGGCCGGCACGCAAAGGCCACTCGGTCGGAAAGACCGTGCTTCACTCTGTGCTTCCCCGCTCTCGCGGACTCACCACCTACACGTCCGTGAACTCCGAGAACTTCGCGAGGAGCTGACGCGACGCGAGACAGTGGTGCCGTTGGCGGATGTCGGACGACGCTAGCGCTCTGCGGCTCGGAGAGTCCTGGGCCGCGCGGGCTGAGCCTTACCTCGTCCCCTCGGAGATGGGCCCGAGCGATCGCAAGCCCACGCAGAACACGCGGCCTGTCGTCCCTCGCTGACGCAGGTTAGCGTGTAGGATAGCCTTCTCGGGTTTCGCAACCCAGGAGCCCATGCCCGCCACCCTTGCCACGCGTCTCGCTATGGTTCTGCTCCTGGGGGGAGCCCTGACCGGGTGCGGCCGGTTTAGGCACCCCGCGGAGGAGGAGCCGCTTCCCGTCAAGAAGGCCGAAGAGGAGATCATCCTGGCCGCCTGGGCCGAGCCGCCCCGGCTTCCCCCCGGGGGCGGCTCCGCCCAACTCCTGGTGCGGGTGCAAAAGCAGGGGGGCGCGGCGTATCCGGGGGTGGAGGTGCGCTTCCGCGCGTCCACGGGGACGCTCTACTCGGGCGGCAACATCCTGGTGACCGACCGTCAGGGGCTGAGCCGCGACCGCGTCACGACCCAGCGGACGGTCACCATCACGCTCAACGCGGGGGGGACACGCTACCGGTTCAGGGTGCCGGTGGGCGAGGCGTCTTCCCCATAGGGGAGAACCGCAGGTTGCAGCCCCCGGACCCCGCGCTTCTTAACGACCTCGGCCGCATCCTCGCTCCGGAACGAGTCCTGGCCCGTCCCCTCGATCGCCTGGGACGCTCCGCCGATGCCTCCATGTACCAGCTGATCCCGCAGGCGGTGGTGCGACCACGGGGCCTCGCTGAGCTCCGGGGCCTCTTCGACTACGCCCACACCCGCAGCCGGCGGCTCACGTTCCGGGCCGCGGGCACCTCGCTCTCGGGCCAGGCTCTGAGCGATGACCTGCTGGTGGAGCTCGGGCCCTACTGGCGGGCGGCCCGAGTCCTCGACCGCGGCCGCCGGGTCTGGACCCAGCCGGGGGTGGTGGGCGGACACCTGAACCGCCTCCTTGCCCCGCACCACACACGCATCGGTCCCGATCCGGCCTCCATCGATGCCGCCATGATGGGCGGGATCCTGGCCAACAACTCCTCGGGCATGTGCTGCGGCGTGGCCCAGAACAGCTACCACACCCTGGATTCCCTGGCCCTGTTGCTCCCCGACGGCACTTGGGTGGACACCGCCCGCGGCGACGCCGACGCGGCGCTGCAGCGCGAGCGGCCCGCGCTCCACGCGGCCATCCGGCTCCTGCGCGACGAGGTCAGGGCCGACGCTCCCCTCGCCGCCCGCATCCGGGCCAAGTTTGCGCGGAAGAACACCACCGGCTACAGCTTGAACGCGCTCCTGGACTTCGACGCTCCCGCCGACATCCTGGCCCACCTCATGGTCGGCTCGGAGGGGACCCTGGCCTTCGTGGCCGAGATGACGCTCCGAACCGTGCCCGAGCCCCCGGCCCGGGCCACGGGCCTGCTCTATTTCGCCGAGCTCAAGGAGGCGGGGGCCGCGGTGGCGCCGCTGGCGGCGGCGGGGGCGGACGCCCTCGAGATCATGGACGCGGCCTCCCTGCGCTCCCAGGCCGACGACCGGACCTACCCGTTCCCGATCGGGGATCGAATGGCCGCGCTGCTCACCGAGTTTCGCGCCGCCGACGAAGGAGAGCTGGAGGCAGCGCTGGCCCGGGCCCGATCCGCCCTTGCTCCTTTCAACCTGCTCGCTCCCTTTCGCTTCACCACCGACCCCGTCGAGCGGGCGGAGCATTGGCGCCTGCGCAAGGGCCTGGCCTCGCGGGCGGGGGCCATGAGACCCTCCGGCACTTCTTTCCTGACCGAGGACGTGGCCGTGCCCACCGAGCGCCTGGCCGAGGCCATCGCCGATTGCCAGGCCCTCTTCGCCCGCCATGGGCTTCCCGACACCATCCTCTTCGGCCACGCCAAGGACGGAAACCTGCACTTCGTCATGGCCGAGGACTTGCGCCGTCCGGAAGCGGTGGAGCGCTATGGCCGCTTCCTCGAGGCCCTCGTGGACCTCGTGGTCGCCAAGTACGACGGGGCGATCAAGGCCGAGCACGGCTCCGGCCGGAACATGGCCCCCTTCGTGCGCCGGGAATGGGGAGACCGGGCCTACGGGGTGATGCGGCGCATCAAGACCCTCCTCGACCCGCACGGGATCCTGAACCCGGGAGTGGTCCTGAACGACGACCCCCGTGTCCACCTCCAGAACCTGAAGCCCATGCCCTCCATCTCGCTGCTGGCCGATCGCTGCATCGAGTGCGGCCTCTGCGAGCCCCGCTGCCCCTCCCGGGACCTGACCCTGACCCCCCGCCAACGGATCCGGGTGGCGCGGGAGCTGGCGCGCCTGGACGGGGAGGCCAGCCGGGAAGCGCGGGCGCTCGGCTCCGCGCTTCGCGCCGATTTCGCCTACGAGGGAATCGCCAGCTGCGCGGGCGACTCCATGTGCCAGACCTCGTGCCCGGTCAAGATCGACACCGGCGCCCTCATCAAGGAGCTCAAGGCCGCCGACCACCCCCCCTTTTCGCGTCGAGCCGCCACCTGGGCGGCCGGGCACTTCGGCCTTCTCGCTTCCCTCGCCCGCACCAGCCTCCGCGCGGCCCGCGCCCTGCGCGCGGTCCCGGGGGGCGGGCTCGCGCTCGAGGCCCTGACCGATCTGCTGCACGGCGGGCTGCCCTCGCTCGTGCCCCGGCTGGCCCGGGAGCTGGAGCTGCCCCGCGCGGCGCCGGCGCTGCCCGCCCTCGCGGTCCCCCGCGGCGGTCGGTCGGTCGTGTACTTCCCGAGCTGCCTCACCCGCATCCTGGGCGGCCTTCCCGGAGAGGACGCCCTCCCCCCCGCGCGCGCTGCCCTCGACCTCCTGCGCTGGGCGGGGGTGGACGTCCGCTATCCCGTTGGCATCGGCGGCCTCTGCTGCGGGCTGCCGTTTGCGGGCAAGGGGTTCCCGGAAGCGGCCCGGCGGGCGGGGGCAGAGACGGCGTCCGCCCTGTGGCGCGCGACCCACGAGGGCCGTGACGTGGTTGTGACCGACGCCTCCCCGTGCGCGGGGACCCTCCAGGAGCTGTGCGCGGGCCTCTTGAAGGAAAGCGGCCGGAGTCTTCGTGTCCAGGACTTTCCGAGCTTCTGGGCCCGCGAGATCCTGCCCGGCCGCCCCGCGCCGCAGAAGCGCCCCGGGACCGCCGTCCTCCACCCCACCTGCACCCTCGTGCGGGCGGGGGGCCTCCCCGATCTGCTGACGGTGGCCCGCGCCCACCGCGAGAGCGCGGTCGTCGCCGACGCGGCCGAATGCTGCGGCTTCGCGGGCGACCGTGGATTTCTGGTGCCGGAGCTGACGCGGAGCGCCACCGCCCGCGAGGCGGCCGAGGTGCGGGAGCTGCTCGCGGCCGGAGGGGCCGGCCTCTACTCCACCTGCCGGACGTGCGAGATTGGAATGTCGCGGGCGGTGGGGCGTCCGTGCCGGTCCGTCCTGCATCTCGTCCACGAGGCCATCTTCGGTGCTTGAACGCGCCCCCGGGGGGCGGGCGCCCCGGGCGTCCTTCTGCGCCTTTCCGGGGGCGGCCTTCGGGAGGACTCTTCAGGCCGACCCCGTGGACGAGGCGCGGGGGCGCGCGGCCTTCGCTCCCCTCCCGCGGTCCCGGAAGAAGACGTAGTGCGCGGACGTCCGCGTCCCTGGGCCCTCTGGGCCCCGCTTCTCGCGGCCGGGCTGCTCGCCCTTTTTCTTCTGAAGAGCTGGGGCGAGGGGAGACTCCGGAGCAGGATCGAGAGGGAGGCCGCGGGCTACGGGCTCGTGGCCCAGGTAGAGGGCGTGCACCTCGGGCTCTTCCCGCCCCTGCTCGTCAAGGGACTCTCCCTCCAGCGTGGTCGCTTGGCTCTGCGCGCGGAGAGCGCGGCCCTGAGCCTCCGTCTCGGGGCGAGCGGGATCCCGGTGCTCCGGCTCGCGGTCGGTCCCGGCGGGGCGGCTTTGCCCGGGGGGCTCCGGGTCGAGGTGGAGCCGACGGTCTGGGAGCTGGCGCGGCGCGAGGGCGCCGTCTCCGCCACCCTCCGGGAGCCGGTCGAAGGGCTCATCGTTTCCTATTCCGGAGAGCGGAAGCGAATGAACATCCGCCTCGACCGGCTACGCGTCCCCAGCCTGGCCCGCCTCCTCGTCAACGACGTCCCCACCGTCGACATTGGAGCCGTGGACGGCGAGATCAGCGTGGGCCCCGCGAAGCCGGGCGAGACCACGGGCGACGGGCGCCTGGCGGCGGCGGGGGTAGCCGTGGCGGGGACGTTCGTCCTCGCCGGGACCGGGGACGACCCCCGGCTCGCCCTTGACCTCCGGGTCGAGAGGGTGGACCTGGCGCGGCTACTCGCGACCTCGGGTCTCGGCCTGCCCGCGGGGGCGGAGGACCTCGGCACCATGGCCCTCCAGGCCCGCTTCGCGGGCCGCCTCTCCGACCCCTCCTCCTTTGTCGTGAACCACCGCCTGGACTTCGTGCCCCCCCAGACGCCCATCCCCGCCGTGGAGCGGCTCAAGACCGATTTCGTCCACGAGGTCGAGATGCCCAACGGGACGCGGCGCGCGATCGACGTCTCGCCCTCCTCGCCGGACTTCGTCCCCCTGGGCGACGTTCCGCCGCTCTTCGTGAGGGCGCTTCTCCTGGCCGAGGACGCGGGCTTCTTCGGCCACCGCGGCGTCGACCTCTCCGAGATCACGGTGGCCCTGGCCACGGACTGGGCCCGGGGCTCGGCCGCGCGGGGGGCGTCCACGCTCACCCAGCAGCTCGCCAAGAACCTCTTCCTCTCCCGGGAGAGGAGCCTCGGTCGCAAGCTCCAGGAGCTCGCGCTCACCCTGCTCTTGGAGTCGGCCCTGGGCAAGAACCGGATCCTGGAGATCTACTTGAACATCATCGAATGGGGTCCGGGGATCTACGGCCTACGGCCGGCGGCCCGCCACTACTTCGGCAAGGAGCCCCGCGACCTCAGCGTCAAGGAGATGGTGTTCCTGGTGGCCTTGATCCCCGGGCCCGTCAAATACCAACGCTCCTTTGCGGCGGG
>DATMQU010000659.1:0-2452 GCA_035566715.1 Vicinamibacteria bacterium | reverse complement strand
CGGGTACCGCCGGCGAGGTCAGGCCCCTCCTCCCCCAGCCGGTACTGCCCGACCAAGGTCCCGGCGGGAAGCCCCATGTCAGCCAATGAACCAGTCGCCAAAGACTCTTCGGACCGACGTCGCCACCCGAGCCGTCCAGTCGACGGAGGGCTCGGGCGGGGGACGGTAGGTGTCGCCAAATTCAGCGGCAAAGACGGCGATATGGCTCGCCTCGAGCACCGGCAGCCTGTAGACGTCGGCCACGCGGGTCACCGAGCCGGCCATCGAGCGGACGAACAACTGCGGGTAACATAGCGCGAGCGGTCGGGCAAACTCGGCACGGAAACCTTCCTGATGGATGGTGAGCCGGCCCCAGCCGAGGATCACTCCCCCGACCAGCCGCGACGTGATGGCCTCGAGCATCTCATCCTTGTCGTGGTAGGCGTAGATGCCGCATGTGCAGCTCTCGACAGGCGGCGCAACCCCGGGTTGTTTCTGGTGCGGATCCGCCAGAGCTCGTGGCCCCGACTCGCCTTTACATTCCGCTTTGAGGGGCACACCGGGGAGCCAGGCCGCATGGCGATGCGGCGAGGCCAGACGCGGCTCGGTCAACATCTCGTCGATCCGCCAGACGCGGAACCCAATCGCCGGACTCATGGCACACCGACCGGCACCGGATCCGGTTGCTCGGTCTCCTGAGGCCGCCTTTCCGGCTCGGGCACCGTAAGTGGTCCCTGCTCTGGCTCAGGCACCTCGACGGTACGGAGAGGTGGGCTGCTCCATCCAAGGCCGTAGATCATGCCTCGCCCTCCCGCACCCGGGCGAACGCGTCGGTCCGTCCCCAGCGGCCGGGAATGTCGAGGATCTGCAACCAACCGATCTGCTCGGGCAGATGCGGGTCGACGATGAGATGCTCGCCAATCGGTTCCAGGCCGAGCAGGACGCGAAGGAGCAACAGCGGTGCGCCCGTGGCCCAGGCCTGCGGGCTGCAGGCGGTCGGATACTCCACGGGGAAGCGCGTCATATCGCGCCGAAATCCGGCGAAGGCTTCCGGCAACCGCTCATGAAAATAGGTGGCGGCTTCGAGGATGCCCATGGCGACCCGGGCTGCCTCTTCGCGATAGCCATAGCGGGCCAGTCCGAGCGCGATGATCGAGTTGTCGTGTGGCCACACCGTCCCGATGTGATAGCCGATCGGGTTATAGGCCCCATCGCCCTCGGCCATCGTCCGAATGCCCCAGCCGGAATAGAGCCGATCACCCAGGAGGCTGTCGAGACAGCCGGCAGCGCGCTCCTGTTCCACGATCCCACTCCAGAGCAAGTGGCCGATGTTGGAGGTCAGCGAATCGACCTTCCGGCCGTCGCCGTCGATCGCGAGAGCAAAATGGCCGCGCTCGTCGATCCAGTAGTCGCGGTTGAAGCGTGCCTTCAGCTCGGCGGCCTCGCGCGCGAGGCGATCGGCAAGCGTCGGGTCATTCCAGAAGAGGCGCGCCATCCGCGCACCCCGTAGCTTGGCGTCGTAGACATAGCCCTGGATCTCCGCCGGCGCCCGCGGCAATTTGGAATTTGAGCCGTCGGCGAACAGCATCGAGTTCCAGGAGTCCTTCCAGCACTGATTCTCGAGGCCCGTCTCCAGGTGTCGCTGGTAATCGACGTACCCGTCGCCGTTGCGGTCGCCGTAGTCGTCGATCCAAAGCAATGCGGCCTTCGCCTCCATCTCCAGCTCTTCGACCAGGGCCCGGTCCCCCGTCCAACGCTCTAGCTCATCCAGCAGGATGATGAACAGCGGGGTGACATCCGCTGCCCCGTAATAGGGCGAATGGGGCCGCTCGCTGAAGGCGGTCATCTCGCCGTAGCGGAGCTCGTGGAGGATCTTCCCCGGTTCCTCGTCGCGGAACGGATCCTCTTTTGTCCCCTGCCATGCGGCAAGGGCGCGCAGCGTCGTGGCGGCCATCTCCGGAACAAACGGAAGCGCCTGAAAGCTCGTGAGAATGCTGTCACGGCCGAAAATGCTCATAAACCAGGGAAGACCAGCGGCAGGCAAGGAGCCGCCCGGGACCACCCCTGGAAAGAATCGGAGGGCGGCGAGGTCGACCAGGCTGCGCTCATAAATCCGCTCCATCGGTGCCCAGCTGCTGCTCAGCTTGGGAGCCGTGATCATCCAGGAGCGAAGATCCTTCGCCCGGCGCGCCGCGCCATCGGGCGGCACCCCCACTTCGGGTTTGGCATTTTCCTCGCCTGAAAGCAGTTGCGCGGCCGTCGGAATTCGAACGTCAATCGTCGTGTGCCATTCTTCGTGGGGGCCCAGGTGCACCGCGTAGGACAGCCCGCGGGGGTCCATGTCGGCGGGGACGCTGCTGGTGATGCGGGTTTCGCGCTCGTAGGTGTCCCTGGAGTACCCCAACACCAGGCTGCTATCGCGGACGCGCTGGTACAGCTCGCCTTTCTTCTTGAGCTGGTCTTTGACCTCGAA
>DATMQU010000658.1:0-6990 GCA_035566715.1 Vicinamibacteria bacterium | reverse complement strand
GGTGTGTCGGCAGGCACCCGGTGCCCTGAGTGTCCCGCGCTAGGTCCGCGTGAGTCGCGGCGTGCCTGCACTCGTAGCGTCCTCAGCGGCGGGGTTGCCCTCCTGGTGCTGGTGTCGTTCCGTACGTGGGCGCGGGGGCGCCTCCGGACGGGCCGCCGATGGTGAAGAAGCGCCGCGGAACCGAGAGGATGTCGTTCGGTTGCAGCCGGACATCGGAATTCTCGCCCGGCGACCGCATGATCCGGTCAAGATCGATGCGGATCTGCTCTTTCTTCTCTGCGCTTCCCCTGAGGATGTCCGTCGAACCAGCGGCGGCCAGGGGCGTGAGCCCGCCGGCCTGGGCGATGGCCTTCGACACGGTTAAATCTCCCGTGTACTTTACGGTGCCAGGTTTCCTGACCTCCCCGCTCACGTACACAACATCCGCCAGAGGCACCACCACCGAATCCCCCGGCTGCAGCTTCGGGTTCTGGCTCAGATCTCCTCGCTGGATCAGGCGGGTGAAGTCGATGGGGATCTTATTATTGCCCCTCAAGAGGAAGCCCTTCTCGCCATCCGCGTTGGGCACCACCCCGCCGACGACAGAGATGGCCTGCAACAGCGTAAGGTCCCGTGTGAGTTGCATCGCGCCCGGGTTGCCGAACCCGCCGATGAAGTAGACCGGACGACTCCGAATCTCTTTGACAATGACGGTGACCACGGCCCCTTTCACCATCTTCGCGTAGACGGCCGAGAGATGGTCCTGCAGTTGCTGGACCGTCTTGCCACTCGCCGCAATCTCGCCCACCACGGGCACGGACAGCCCTCCGTCGGGGCGGACGAACACGGTCTGATTCAGGTCCTTGCTACCCCAGACCTGGATGTCGAGGACATCCTCCGGACCGATGACGTAGTCCTTGTCCAGCGGCACGGACCGTGTCTGCCCAGGTTGTGTCTGCGCCGTCGCAATCGGGGCAGCCAGCATGACGACTACCAGCAGCGATGACAGCCAAACAGCGTGGTCCACCCGGCAGATCGTATAGAGAACGTTGCGACGGTTCATCAGGGGACCCCCCTATGGCTGCATCGTCCAGAGTGACAGGGCGGCCAGCGGGTCGAACTTACATCAGGCTGGCTAGGTGGGCTAGGGCTTGCCCTTCGCCTCCCACCCGCGCTTCCCCTCCCGGTAGTGCGGCACCTTCACCTTGAGCCAGGCGAGCGTGCGACCCGGCACGTAGCGCGACTCGGGATTCTTCGCGGCGATCCCCTCGAAGCCGCGAGCGACCGCCTCCTCCCATGCCTTGAGACCGTCCCTCGAGAGGCGCCGTCCGGCGAAGATCATGCCGTGGCTCCGCACCCATCGCTCCAGCAGCCCCCGCCGCACCTTTAGGGGCTCCCGTCGGAGATGCCGTCCGTCGAGCTCCAGCAGGTCGAAGGCCATGCAAACCGGGAGCGTCGCCGGCTCATCCGTGGGCCGCCGCCGCAGCCACTCGAATCGCGAGATGAACCCGCGATCGTACACGGCCACCTCCCCGTCGAGGATGAATGCCCTGGGCTTGAGCCCGCTGAGCGCCGTGACCAACGCAGGGAATCGCCTGGTATGATCGCGGCCATTCCGGCTCACCAGGCGCACTCCGTGCTTGCCTTTGATCGCGAGCATCCGCCAGCCGTCGACCTTCTCCTCATAAACCCACCCGGCGCGATGGAAAGGCTTGGCGATCTGCGTCGGGTGCATCAGGTCCACGGTGGGGAGCGACGACGGGGCCATGGCTCCGAGAGCCTACCAGGGGTCTCCCCATGGGCGCCAGGTGCCGCAGGAGCGGCACTTCAACGCCCGCTTGGAGATCCGCTGCCCGCAGGCGGGACAGGGCCGGGTTTGCCGGATGCGCGGTCCTACGGTGCCAATGAGGAGATCGAACCACATCCTCAGGCGCGCGAGGACGGCACGGAGCATCACGGGCCCCTGGGTGCGCTCGCTGCGGTGCGACTCAGCTCTATGGCACCTGGGATGTCGTCACAACGAGGCCCGAACTACGCCGGCCAAGACCAGGAGCACGGCCGCGAGGGCCAGGCAGAGGCCCACGCAGACCGCCTGAGCCAGCTGGTCCGGCTCGAGTTCCGGCCTCTGAATCGGGGTCGTCATGTCGCCGGTGTACACCCGTCCCGCGGGCGCGTCGAGCACTTCTGGTCGAGCACTTGCGGATGAAGTCTCAAAGGAGGGTCGCCGGTCGGTTTCTCATTTCCGAGCAAGCGGGAACGCGTGTCTCCTTTAGGGATCAGCGGCGCCCGGCTCGATCGAGAACCAAGCTGCGCAGTACGGACATTTGACGGTGTCCGCTAGGAGCTCTCGCTCGCAGGCAGGGCACTGCCGGTATCGCGGCGAGACAGTTCGGACGACCAGGAACACGCCGACCCCAATGGCGGCAATGGCGGCACCCACCCTGGCCTGCGGCCACGGGTTGACCTGGCGAGAAGCGAACACCACCACCATCAGGCCGATGCCGACCAGGAGCACGCCGGAGCTTCTGACGATCGCGAGACCGATCGGGAGCACCCGCATAGGGCCTCCTTCGCAGCCGCGCTGCCTTCTCCTCAGTCGGCGTGGCCAGCGTAGCACAGCCAGGTTGCCCCCAGCATGGCCGCAGGCTCGACGTCCGGGTCCGCCGGGCGCTCGGGCTGCTCCTCCGACGACGGCCCAAGCGCCCTCCCGGATTCGGCACCCGCCGCTCGGGGCGACTTGACACCCGACCCGCCCGCCGCGTAGGATGCGCTTCCGCCGTACGGGAGAAGAGAAAGGCAAGGCGCCCGATGAAGCACATCATCGAGCGGAAGTTGGCGGCAGGAGTGCTACCGGATCGCCCGCCCGTCCAGTACTGGGCCGGGTTCGGGGTCGGCCAGCCTTGCGACGGCTGCGACGAGCCGATCCTCGACACTCAGGTCGAATACGAAGTCGCGTTCGATGCGCTCCCGACCGTCCGCTTGCACGCGGTGTGCACCGAGATCTGGGGTGCGCTGGTCGCCCACGCGGGCCCGGCGGCGGCGGGAGGCGCGTGATGGTGAGGTTCTTGTGGGCTTAGGCGCCATCGTGGCCGCGGTAGAGGAGTTGCTGACTCGACCCCCGACGCTTTGCCTGGCTAATCTGGCGGTCCTGGAAGCATCCCGTTATCTAATAGCGCGCCGCGGTCATCTGTTCAGCACGACGCCGGAGTCGGATGACCTACTCCTGGATACCATCCGAAACCGCCTCGGGAGTGGCACGCTGTTGCCGGTTGATCGCAAGTCCCGCACCGGGTGGGGCAGCGGCAAGCCCTGCGCCGTTTGCGACTTGCCGATCAACCACACGGAAATTGAGTACGAGGTTGCTGGTGGGCCGAGCGGCTCGGTCGGCGTGCATCTGCCCTGCTACCTCGTGTGGCGTCAGGAGTCTAAGACGCTGCGCTGGAGAAGGTGAGCGGCACCCTCGGAGGACCACCGACGAACTGCTGACCCAGTTGCGAGAATCGAAGACTGACTGATCTCCGCCGATTCGTGAAAGCCATGCGACGGGACCAGCGACCCCATCTGGTCGTGTCGACCAACGCCGTGCGAGCGTGGCCGGAGCGTGAGCCACAGACCGTCGTCGTGGCCCCGCTCACTTCCCTTTCGGCCCCCGCGGGTCTACGGTGTCGCGGAGGGGCGGCGCTGAGCGTGCCCGTGCTGCGCTATCATCCCGCCATGATCCCGCCGATCAGGAGACGCGATCCAGCGCCAAATAGCAAAACTACAGCCCCTTGAGCACGCGCTGGCGGGAGCGGAGCAACCGCGATTCGCATAGCCCGTGAGGTGAGGACTGATGTCAGATATCGAGCCAGTTCGGCACGAGCCCAAGAAGACAGCTGGTCGGCAGCAGCGGCACGTAGAAGTGGAGCTCGCCGGCTTTGAGCGTGGGATCCGGGCGGCGGTGCTGCATCTTGAGCGCACGGGGCACCATCGGGCCGCCCTGGTCCTGCGGACCGACTTCAAGCTGCAGGGGCGAAGTCGGGAAGATCGGCGGCTGGGATGACGGCTCGGCTTCGCTCACGCGACGGAGGGCGGCGTCCCGGAATGCGCGACGGAGAGGAACGGGGGTTGACCATGGCTGAGCACAAGACGCACGTGAGACACGAGCACCCACACGGCCCCACCTGCGGACACAAAGCGATCGAGCACGAGGGGCACAAAGACTACCTCCACGACGGACACCTGCATCATCTCCATGAGGGGCACGTCGACGAGCACGTCCTCGCGGCCGGGAAGACGAATCCCGCCGCCTGCACGCCGTCCCACACGTGCACCGCGCACGAGAAGAGCCACGTCCACGGTGGGAAGTGCGGGCACGACGCGGTCCCACATGGCGACCATGTCGACTATGTCGTCGACGGACACCTTCACCACAAGCACGAAGAGCACTGCGACGACCACGGTAAGGTTCAAATCGTATGATTCGGCGCTAAGCGGCGCCACGCGTAGCCCGAAGAGGGTGCCTCAAGAGGGCGGGCGTGGTTGCGGTAACGAGACGGCGCGCCTACACTCGCTGAAGCATCACGCCCTCTGAGGAGAAGCAGACGGGCCCTATGGGGGCGCTATGCGCAAGCCGGCACGCGGGTTGGGACCCTTCGGCAAGTCGCAGATTGGCCGGCTTCTCGTGGCCTCGGCGGGCGAGGGCCAGCAGCCGCGCCCTCCTCTCTCTGCCCCCATGACGGGGCTGGGTGAAACACCCTCCGGCGGCGCTCATGAAAGGCGCCGCGATGACGAGCCTCGCCAGGGGGGCGGCCGTTGGAGTGGTCTTGGACCGCTGCAGGACGATCTACTGGCCGAAGACGAAGAGCCCGAAGAGGCCGCAGGGCTGGGCCCCTCGCACGGTCTCCGGATTGCTTTGGCGACATTCGTGCCAACGTTTCTCGCGATCGTTCTTGGGATCCCCTACCTCGCCGGCCCGCCCGCGGCGAGTCGATTCCGCGCAGGTCTCGAACGCAACTCGCCGACAGCCGTGTCGTCGCTGGCGCCCGACGGGGACATCGTCGGGCGCGCTAGGGCCCCGATGACGCCCCCGGAGATGCTAACCGCGCGGGAGGCGAGACATGCTGACGAGCCGGCGCGGTTGCCTTCAACGCCGATGCAGGAGGCTGTGGAAGCCGCCACAGGTCTAGCGACCACTCCGGCAATCGCTCGACCTGGGTTGCGGCATCCGCAGTCTCCCCTGGCCCCCAAGGCCGCCGAACCCAAACGATCCGAGTCGGCCGTCACGAAGGACGCTGCCTGGCTTCAGGCCGCCGCCTTCGCAGACCGGGACGCAGCCGAGCGCCTCGCCGCCAGCATCGAGCGTCAGGGCTATCCGGCCAAAGTCCGTCGTGACGGCACGCCCCCCGCACCCTGGGTCGTGTGGATCGGCAAGCAGCCACGAGAACTGAGTCCTTCCGAGCGGCAAAAGTAGCCCCCGGGGGCGAGCAGGACTACGAGTGTGCTCATCCGCTACGTGCTCGTAGTCCTCGGGAAGAGTGAGGGTCGGGGATAGATCGTCGATGGGCGCACTCTTCTGGTCTCTGCTCCTCGCAGGTGTCGTCATCGCTTTGTGGCTCCTGGTCGTGTGGTTCGAGCACCGCGACGCCGCCCGGAAGAGACGCAGGGGCGATCGATAGCTCGCCTGAGTCGCCTCCCGGGTTGCCCCGGCTGCTACGCTGTGGGCCATGTCGAGACCCCGGAACGAGCGTCAGGCCCTTGAGGAGCTGGCCGAGATACCCGGCCAGATCGCGCTCTACCAGCGAGACCTAGCCGCCCTCCCAATCCACGACAAGACGCGGCGCGAGATGCGGGAGTGTCAGATCAGGGAGCGCGAGAAGCGGCTGGCGGAGGTTGAAGCATGGCTGGCAACAGGTAAGGCAGCAGCATCCTGCGAGGCAATTTTTACCACTAGCTCGTTATCAATTGCAGTGCATTGGCTTGCGGTTTTGTTGCACGCAACATGACATAGGTCCCCGCAACTACCCGCCGCGGTTGAGGGTCGCCACCGGCACAGGAAATGCGGCTCGTTTGATCCCGGTACGAACTTCGCCCAATCTTAAGGAGGGTTCGCAGATGAAGAGGCGTGTGTTCCTTCCGGTGACAACTGTGGCCATCGCGACGGCGCTGATGTTTGCAGTACCGGCCGCGTATGCTGTGCCGATGCCCTTCGGCACTATCCTCAGCGGTGCAAACGAGGTTCCTCCGGTCGTTTCGCCGGGAGCTGGGACCGCAGTGGTAGTGCTTGACCCGACGGCGCAAACGCTACAGGTAATCACGTCATTTTTCGGCTTGACGACGCCCGATACGGCGGCGCACATCCATTGCTGTGCACCTCTCGGCACGAATGCCGGGGTCGCCACCACGCTTCCTGCGTTTCCTGGGTTCCCGCTGGGAGTGACCCAAGGGGTTTACCTCTCCCCTGTCTTTGATCTCACACAGCCACTGATCTACAACCCGGCTTTTGTCACCATGCAGGGCGGGTTGAGCCAGGCCGAGGCCGCGCTGATCGCAGGCATCGAGGGCGGGAACACCTATTTCAACATCCACACCATGGCCAACCCGGGTGGGGAAATCAGGGGCCAGCTGGAACCTCTGGGAGCGGTCCCGGAACCGACCACACTCTTGCTCTTGGGCACTACGCTGACTGGGCTCGGCTTCGCGAATCGCTGGAGGCAGCGCAGACAGGTCTAGCACCCGCAGCCGAAGGCAGTAACTCACACGAGCGTCGAGTCGCCCTCGGCGCTCGTGGTGCGTTCGGGCCGTGTTCGCTGGCTGGGATCGGGGGCGTGGACCGCCGAGCCGGAGGGGGCAGCCTCAAGAGGGCGGCTCATCCCCGTCGGGCGAAGGCCGGGTGTGTCGGCAGGCACCCGGTGCCCTGAGTGTCCCGCGCTAGGTCCGCGTGAGTCGCGGCGTGCCTGCACTCGTAGCGTCCTCAGCGGCGGGGTTGCCCTCCTGGTGCTGGTGTCGTTCCGTACGTGGGCGCGGGGGCGC
>DATMQU010000657.1:0-7911 GCA_035566715.1 Vicinamibacteria bacterium | reverse complement strand
GACAACGTGCCCTGGGTGACGGCCGCGCTCGCCTCCAGGGGCTCCGAGCCGACCCGGACCTGGATGCCGGTATCCCAGCGATCCCCGTCCACCAAGGGAACGCCGTTCGCGGGGGCCGGAGAGCCGATCGGGTACTGGTTGCGCCAGCCCCGCCCGCGCATGGCCAGAAGGCCATCGACGGAAGCGGGAACGGCATCGGGCCGAAGCGAGGTGAGGTACTGATAGGCGAGGGGGTAGCCCACGAGGGGACGGTCCGGGCCGTACCCCTCCCGGGCGAAGGCCCCGAAGACGGGAGGGATCCGACCGGCCTGGATGTCGAACGTCCGCTCCTTCCACGGCCGCACCCGCAGGTAGAGGGCGTAGACGCGCGGCGCGGCCAGGTTGTCGCTCAGGATCTGGGTCACCACGGCCAGGTGGTCGCCCGCGCGCAGTCCCGCGGCCAGGCTCAGCCGGGCCCGCCTAAGGGTATTGTTCTGGTAGCCGTTGTCGTTGAAGTAGCCCTCGTCCTCGGGGGCGAGGGTGAGATTGACCTCGCCCCCCAGCGTGACCCGCCCCCCAAAAAGCACGACGGGGTCGGCGGCGCGAGCGGAGGCGGCGTTGAGGGCCAGGGTCATGACGAGGCCGAAGCGGACCCGGCGGCTCATGGACTTCATAGTATAAGCCGCGACCCGCGGGCCCTGATGTTATGCTCGCGGCCGGAGGCCGCTTCCCCGGGATGAACTCGAGCAAGCCCACCACCTGGCAGAGCCTCCGCGCCGTCGTCGGAAGCTGGCGGCTCCTTTCCGTCGTCCTCCTGTCCTTTTCTTCGGGCCTGCCCCTGGGCTTGGTCTGGATCGCCATCCCGGCCTGGATGGCGCGGGCGGGTGTCGACATCAAGGTCATCGGTCTGTTCAGCCTGGCCCAGGCCCCCTGGAGCTTCAAGCTGCTCTGGTCGCCCTCCATGGATGCTTACCCGCTCCCGTTCCTCGGTCGCAAGCGGGGATGGATCCTCGTGAGCCAGGTGGCGCTGGTGGCGCTTGGCCTCGGGCTGTCTGCGGTCTCGGACGAGCCGCGGGCGGTGTGGGTCATCGGGTCGCTGGCCCTGGCCATCGCCTTTGCCTCCGCCACCCAGGACATCGCCATCGACGCCTACGCGGTGGAGGTGCTGCGCCCGGAGGAGCATGGCATCGCGGTGGGGGCGCGGGTCGCCCTCTACCGGGCGGCCATGCTCGTCTCCGGGGGCGTCTCCATCACCCTGGCCGCCGAGACCTCCTGGACGCTCGTGAACGCGCTCCTCGCCCTCGCGTACGTGCCCCTCATGCTCGTGACCTGGTTTGCCCCCGAGCCGGAAGCGGTTCCCGGCGCGCCGCGCACCCTCAGGGAGGCGGTGTGGGGGCCACTCGTGGGCTTCCTGGCCCAGCACCGCGCGCTCGAGATCTTGGCTTTCGTGGTCCTCTACAAGCTGAGCGACAACCTCAGCCAGGCCTTGATCCGCCCCTTCCTCGTGCAGGCGGGCTATCGGGACTTCGACGTCGGCGTGGCCACCGCTACCATCGGCCAAACGGCGGCGGTGGCGGGGACGGTCCTGGGAGGTGTGCTCACCCAGGCCCTGGGCCTGGGCCGAGCGCTCTGGGTCTTCGGCTTCCTTCAGGTCTTCGCCAACCTCGGATATGCAGCGGTGGCGGAGGTGGGCGTGAACCGGCCCCTCATGTACGGGGCGCAGGCCCTGGAGCTGGGCACCAGTGGCATGGCCGCGGGGGCCTTCGGCGTGCTCCTGTTGCGCCTGACCCAGAAGCGCTTCTCCGCCACCCAGTACGCTCTCTTGTCGAGCCTCTTCACGCTCCCCCGGATCCTCTGCGGCCCCTTGGCGGGAGTGCTGGCGGACGCCATCGGCTGGCGGGACTTCTTCGTGTTCTCCGTGTTCATGGGCATCCCGGGCCTGGTCCTCCTCGCCCGGTTCGTTCCCTGGGGAGCCCGGGAGCCGGAATTCCAGGCGGCGGTGCGGGAGCCCGGCGCTCCCCTCTCACGCGCCGCAATGCTCGTGCGCGCCGCGGGGGGAGCGCTCGCGGGGGCGGCGCTGGGCTTGCTCGCGGTGGGAATCGTGGGGGGCCTGGCCAGCCGGCGGGCGGGAAGGGGATTCGACTTCGGGGGGGCCGTGCACGCGGCCCTCGCCCCCCAGCGGCTCGCGGACTGGACAACGGCGGCGGGCGTGACCGTCCTCGCGCTCGGCGCGGGCCTGGCCACCGCCGCCGCCCTGGTCGCGCGGGGTGGGCGGGGGGAGGGGGCCGGTCCGTCTCCGGACGGGAATAACGCCCGGCCCCCAGGGTAAGATCAATGGGGAACCTCGGGGGCAAGAGTGGTGTCCAAGTCGGCAACGAGCGGGGCCGCGATGACCACGGGGGAGATGTCGTTCGGGTCGCTGGAGGCGCTCCGGGGAGCGGTCTCGGAGGGCCCCCTCGTGGAGCGATGCCGGCAGGGGGACGCCCAGGCCTTCGCGCGCCTCGTGGCCCTGCACGAAGGGATGGTCTTCAATCTGGCCGCCCGCCTGACCGGCGATCCCGAAGAGGCGCGGGACATCGCCCAAGAGGTGTTCCTCCAGGTGTACCGCACCCTGGGCCGCTTCGAGGGGCGGAGCAGTCTCAAGACCTGGATCTACCGGATCGTCGTCAACCGCTGCCACAACCGCCAGCGGTGGTGGCGCCGCCGCCGGCGGAGTTGTTCCCACCCCCTCGAGGAGTTGACGGTCAGGGAGGAGGCGCGCCTGGCCGCGGGGCAGGCGGGCGCGAGCCCCTACGAGCAGGTCCGGCAGGGGGAGACCGCACGACTCGTGCAAGCCGCGCTCCTCTCGCTCTCCTTCCCGCACCGCGCCATCCTGCTGCTGCGCCAGGTGGAGGGGCTCTCCTGTGAAGCCATCGCGGCCGCTCTCTCCCTGCCCGAGGGTACGGTGAAGAGCCGACTGGCGCGGGCTCGGGAGGCCCTGCGCCGGAGCCTTCTCGAGCGCGTAGGGGAGGATGGATGGCCATGAGGTGCCCGGCCGTAGCGGAGCTGTCCGCGCACGTGGACGGCGAGCTTGGCGCCGCGGAGGCCCGGGCCATCGACGTCCATCTCGCCGCCTGTCCCGTCTGCCGCGGGCGGGAGGAGTCCCTGCGCGCCGCCTCCCAGCTCGTGAGCGACCTTCCGACCCTCTCCTGCCGGGAGTCCGTGGCCACGCGGGTATTGGACCGCCTGGAGGTGGAGAGCCGCGGCCCTGGCCTGGCCCTGCTCTTCCGGTCCTTCTCGGCCGCGCGTCCGCTCTTTCTCCCCAGCCTGATCCCGGCCGCCCTCGTCCTGCTCGCGGTGCTGGACCGTCCTTCTCCTCAATGAAGACGCGGGCCCCCTGCCGCCGGCCTCGGTCCGGGTCCTGGGCGAGGTGTGGGATCCGCGGGTTCCCGACCACGGAACGGAGAGCAACCCCCTGTTCCCTTCCGCGGAGGTGAGCCTTCCCCGCACGCGGGAGGGGGGGAGCGTGCCCGAGCGCGTGCTGGCGGAGATGAACGAGGGCACGTTCTTCCTGGAGACGGTGGTGGCGCGCGACGGCAGCGTGTCCATGGTCACCCTCTTGGGGGGCGACTCCGAGCGCGCGCGCCCCGTGGTGGATGCGCTGCGTCGCGAGCGGTTCGAGCCGGTCCGCCTGCACGGCCGCCCGGTGGCGGTGAGTGTCTACCGCCTGATCAGCCGGCTCGACGTCTGGGCGCCCCTCACCTGAGAGCGGCCGCTCTCGCGGCCACCTCGTCCACCGAGATCTCGCTCATCGCCCGCCCGGGCGCGCGCAGGGTCAAGACCCGCGGGCCGAGGGGCGACCAGATCTCGGGCGCGGTGGGCCCGAAGAGGGCCAGGGTGGGAGCGCCCGCGGCCGCCGCCAGGTGGCTCACGCCCGAGTCGTTCCCCACGTAGAGGCCCGCCCGCGCCAGCACCGCCGCCAGGATGCGCAGCGGCAGCTCGGAGGCGACCACGGCCCCGCGCGGGGCGGGGCCGACCGGCTCCGCGGGGCCCCGGACGAGGAGCCACGGCCGGTCGGGAGAGAGCGCCGCGGCCAGCGCGTGGAAGCGTTCTGTGGGCCAGGCCTTGGCGGGAGCCCCGCTTCCGGTGTGCACGGCCAGGAAGCCGCGGGGAAGAGCCCCGCAGAAGGCGGCCGCGGCATCCTCTTCTTGAAGGGTAGGGGTGAGGGGGGGCGGAAGCGGATCGGGGTCGGCCCCCCACGCCCGCACGGGGTCGGCGAGCCAGCGCGAGGCGTGTGCGCCGCGGGGGTCGGGGTCGTGGGCGACCACCCGGGGCACCCGCTGCCGCAGGCCCTCGATGAGGGGGGCGCTGCGCGTGTAGGCCAGGACGGCTTGGCAGCCCCGCAGGTGCTCCTCCAAGGGACCGGCCCCCGGGCCCTCGCCGGCGAGGAGCGTGGCCACTTGGGCGCCCTCCCAGTCGAAAAGGTCCGAGACCTCGCCCCCGCCCTTCCCCCGGAGGGCGGCTCCCCCCCCGGCGGGGGCGAGCAGGCCGACGTGGTGGCCCGCCCGCTGCAGGGCCGCGACCGCGCGGCGGAGAAGGAGGAGATCCCCGAGCCCCCCCGCGCGGACGAGGAGCAGGTTCAGGGCACGTCCACCCGCGCGGTGGCGGAGTTGCCGAGCAGATCGTAGGCCCGCACGACCACCACGTGCGGTCCGGGGCCGGGCAGGGGGTCGAGGGTGATCTCGTAGGTCTCCTCGAGGGAGTCGTTGATCCCGTCCGTGGGGTGGACCTCCTCCCAGCGTCCGCCGTCGACCGAGTATTCGGTCTTGCGGATGATGCTGCTGTCGTCTTTCGCCACCACCCGGATCCGGATCGGGGCGCCGCGGTGGGCGAGGGTGGCGGTCACGACGGGCGGAGTGTTGTCCACGTCGAAGGGCGCGCTCTCCTTGTCGCCGGCCAGGGCGAGGGCGGACGGATTGCTGGGCGCGTCCGAGGCCGTGACCCGGATCACGTAGCGGCCGTTTGGAACAGTCGAGGTGTCCCAGGCCAGCACGGGTTCCGTGAGGCCCTTGCGGAGGAGGCGGAACTTGCTGTCGCCCACGGCGCGGTAATGCACTTCATAGACGAGGGTGTCGCCGTTGGGGTCGTCGGCCTTCCAGGAAAAGGTCTGGATTCCCTTCTGGTAGAGCCGGCGGCTGTAGCTGGTGACGGGGGGCATGCTGGCCCGGGCGGCCGCGGCCGCGGAGCCCCGGTCCGGAGCCGGCCCCGGCTCGAGGCCCAGTACCTCCATCTCCCCCGTGATCGAGATCGGCTTCTGGAACACCTCGCCCGGAGGATGAACGGTGATGGACTGGACCTGGGGGCGGAGGTTGCGCTGGAGGTAGGCCACCGTGATCGAGTCCAGGACGGGAGACAAGCCATCCTTACCGGTCAGCTCCGCGCGCACCTGGAGAAACCGTGCGCGCTCGCTGGTCACGGGGTCGCCCTCGCGGTGGCGGAAGGGGGCGGACCAATCCGACCAGGTCGAGTCGGGGCTGCCGGTGTTGCCGCTGCGGGCCTGGATCTCGATCTCCGTCCCTCCGGGCAGGTTGGCCTCCCAGCGCAGCCGTCCCCAACCCGAGACCGTTTCCGTGTCCTTGATCTTGGAAGTGAACGTCCCCTTGGTCGCGGCCGCGCTCTCCAAGGCATAGATCCGCCCGGGATTGGAGGTGGCGAGGAGGACCCCGCCCGCGCTTCCGCGGGCCAGGCCCGTCACCTGGTCGGCGGGCAGGACCATGAGCATGGTCCACGTGTGGTTGTCCCTCACCTGGTAGAGCTTGCCCTTGTTGCCCGTGCCCACAAGCACGGCGTCCCCCGAGCGCACGAGGGAGTGCGGGGTCTCGTCGGGAGAGGACCAGAGCGTGTCCACCTCCCCGGAGGGGAGGATGCGGAGCACGGCGCCCTTCGCCGTCCCGGGGGCGGGGCCCTCCGGCCCCCGCAGCGGGGGCGCGGGGGCGCCCCCGGCGGGGGGAAGGACGGCGAAGCTCTCGGTCACCGTGACCTCCGCCGTCGGACCGGGCTGGACTTGGGGCGGGGTAGGGGCAGAGGGGCGGGTGGCCTCGTCCTTCGGTTTGCCATCCACCGCCGCCGCGTAGAGGCTGCCGTCCGTCCCCACGTCGATGGCCTTCACCTCCCGGTAGGCGGAGTCGTGGACGACGAAGACCTTCATGGCGGCGTCGAGGCGGTAGATGATCCCGTTGGGGGAGCTGCCCGCGTAGACGTTGCCGCGGTCATCCGTGGCCAAGGAGAGGATGTGCGTGTCCGGGCTGGTGAGCACGAGCTGGGCCTTGCCCTTCGGGTCCACGCGGTAGATCTTGCCCTCCGCTCCCGTGGCCACCAGCAGATTGCCCGCCTTGTCGAAGAGCAGGGCCCAGATGTACTTTTCCGGGGGATCGAAGAAGGTTGTGGCGCGGCCCCCGGGCTCCACCGCGTAGACCTTTCCGCTGGGCGCCGTCCCCACGTACACCCGACCATCCGGGCCCACGGCCAGGGCGTGGACCTCGAGCTCGGCGGCGTCGAAAAAGAGCGACCCCTTGCCGGCCTCGACCTTGAAGACCTTGCCGTCGTTCCCGGTGCCCGCGTAGAGAGTGCCCTTCGCGTCGTGGGCCAGGCACCAGACATTGGGAGCCTCGGGGTCGTGGAGGAGCCGGGTGGCGGGGGCCAGGCGCATCCGGCCCTCGGAGTCGACGGAGAGCCCCTTGGTGTCGCCATCCAGGAAATCCCGCGCCCCCTCGATCTTCCAGAACTGCGGCTGGGCCGCCCCCAGGGGGAGGGCGAGGGCGAGAAAAGCGAGGGCGACGGCCGGACCACGGGGCATGGTTCCTCCAGGGGGTGGGCGGCGCAGGGAAAGGCGAATCCTCACCTCTCCACAGCGAGGGAGATCAGGCGGGAGCCGGTGACCGCGTAGTCGACGGGCAGCTCGAAGTCCCAGACGGAGGCGGTCCGAATCGGAATCAGGCCCGTGCCCTGCTCGCTCGCACCCAGAACCGCGAGCACGGAGGAGGGTAGAGAGGGCAGGTATTCGCCGGAGACGATGGCTCCGTCCACCGGGCGCAGCAGCCGGGCGTACAGGTGGTTGCTGCGGCGCAGACCGTTGATGGCGCGGATGAGCTGGTCGAGGTCCTTGGGTATGAAGGGCTGGCGCATCTCCCGCTGCTCGAGGACGTTCAGGGCCTGGGCGTCCGAGACGAGCAGGGTGTAGGGGCCGGCGGGGGCGCTCGGGGGGATGGTCAGGGGAATGGTCTCGAGGAGCGTGTCGCCACGGTAGGTGCGGAGCTGGACCTTCACGGGGACCGCGGAGCCGGCGTGGACGGGGCCCGTGCGCTCCACCCAGGCCCGCTGCAGAGTGGCGCTCTGAATCGTCTCGTAGGACGAAACAGAAAGGTCCAGCTTCTCCACCGTCACCTTTTGGAAGTCGTTGGCCATCAAGAAGGCCAAGGGGGCGGCCACGAGCGCGGACGCTTGCACCGAGGGCTGGCCGGTGGCGAAGAGGTCCTCCACCCGGATCTCCCGCCCCCCGGAGAGGCTGAGGCGGCCGCTCACGCGGACGGTCGACGTCCCGAACGCCCGCTCGTTTCCCTGGAGAACGGAGAGCAGCGCCAGGAACGTGAGAACGGGGCTCAGGAGCTCGTCCTCCACGATCCGGAACGAGAACTGCCGCTCCTGGCCGCGGCTCGTGCTGAGCCGCACTTCCACGGGGATCATGCGGGGAGCGGCCCCCAAGCGGCCCGCGATGGCGGTGGTTCGGTCCTGATCCATGGTGCCCACCGGCTCCAAGGCGGCGCTGATCTTCCACGACTGCTGCAGGCTCGGGAAGATCGAATAGACGAACGCCTTCCGCAGGGGAAACTGGGTGGGGCCGAGGTTGTAGAAGGGGTGGCCAAAGGCGTACAGCCGGCCGCCATCGATGTGGGT
>DATMQU010000656.1:0-4313 GCA_035566715.1 Vicinamibacteria bacterium | reverse complement strand
ACGACCAGCGTGAGCATCCCCGTCTCAAGTGGATCCGCGAGCAGGCGCAGGTGCACAAGGACGATGAGAGCAACGATGAGGCCCCAAGCGAAGGCCATCGGGTGGGCCCATCGGTGGGGAAGAGGCCGTCGACCCAACACGATGCGGAAGACGGCGAAGAGGGCCGCGGAGCCAGCGTCGATCGCCGCGAGGAGGCCCGAGGCCCTGCTGGGCAACAGATAGTGCCCAACGGCCAAAACGCCCTGGAGGATGGCGACGCCGGCGGCGAGGGGTGGCAGGGCATCCCTCACCAGGCGGTTACGCTCGGCCGTAATCGCCTGATCTTTCACCAATGAAGCCAGATCGCCAGACTCTCCCCCTTCTAGCCTTGGGGCTTCTGGGGATCTTACCCAGAGTCGATCGTCCTGTCAGCCAGGCTTAGGCGATGCCATCTCGCCCCGCAGCCCATGTCCTTTCGAGGGCAGCGACGTGGGGCAAAATCGCGTGCTGACAGTGGGGCGCCCGAGATCGATCCCCACAGGGATCCAAATTGTTGATCAAGGGCTAAGCGCGTGGTGGCGAAGGGAATTGCGGAGGCGCGCACTATGGAGTGGTCAGCCGGAACATCGGAGCGGCTCAGTCGTACACGTGAGTGTGCGGAAAGCAGGGACAAGTCTTTTCGGCGGCCGCAGTTCTCAGTGACTGACCTAGCCCTGAAAACCGAGTAAACAGCTTGCCGAAGGCGCTTCGAGGGTGGCCTTGAACAACAGTGGAGATCGGCTCGGTAGCCCGATGGGCCGCGCGGCGTCTCCCCTTGACGCGATCGCGTCGAGTCGGTATTTATGTCTCGCGTAGGAACAAGTTATCGACGCGGTCCCCGGTCAGCCGGTTTGTGACTACAAAACTGTCTCGAACATGAAACTGCTTTTGGAGTTCGCGGACGGGCTCCGGGAGCCTTCTCGGAAGGAGTGAGCGATGGGCGAGAACCTGCGCCTGATGCGGTTCTATTTCTGGCTTCTGGGGCTGTTTACCGTCGGCCGCTGGGCCCTTGGCTTCGCGGGCGCGGACTACGCTAAGGCGCACCAGGTCTTCAGCATCGTGACCCTCGCCGCGATCGCATCTGCCCATCACGCCGCGTTTGCGCGGGCATTTCAGGGCTACAGCATCGGGCGCGCCATCGGCCTGGGCGCGATGATCGGCCTGGTTTCGCAGATCGTGATCTTCGTCTCAACCTTCCTGTCCTACGCCCTCGGCCTGCACACCTTCTTCAACGCGCCCCAGGCCCTCAACTCGACGCAAGAGGTGAGCTTCGGAGCGGCGATGGGCGCGCGTTCGATAACGCTTGTGGTGAATACCATCATCAACTCGATAGCCGCGGCGATCGGCTGGGCAATGGGCGGTGCGCTCCCACGCCGCACCTCCTGAGGCTTTCTTAATGACCGTCTGGAGGGAGGGGGGTGGTCCCTGGGCTGCCCCCTCCCAACGATGAGCGCGGGCCCTTGTCCGTCGCGGGAGCACGTGTGAAGCTGGACGTGGACCTGGACGAATATCTCGAGAGCCCTCCCCAGGAGGTGTGGAAGGCCCTCACGGACCCGGCTCTGCTCGCCCGCTGGCTGATGCCCAACGATTTTGAGGCTCGGGTGGGCAAGCGCTTCACGTTCGCACCGGACTGCCCGACGTCCTGGGAAGGGAGTGTCGCCTGTGAGGTGCTCGAGCTCGTACCTGGCCGGCGCATGGTTTGGAGCTGGCAGACGAAGGGCATGGAGCACCCGTCGCGCGTGATCTTCGAGCTGAGCTCGAGCGGGACGGGCACGCGCCTTCGTCTTCGTCACATCGGCGAGGCAGACGAGCCGATCGTGCGCGACCTCAAGGGTGGCTGGCCGGGGAAGGTCGCGAGTCTGAAGAACCTTGCCATTTAAGTAGATACTACAGTATAGTCGATACCGTGCTAGAGCCTCGCCAGGAGGTCTTTGATGCGGTCGTCGATCCAAATCGGCGGCGCATCCTGCACTTCCTCACGGCAGGCGAGCGACCCGTCCAGGAACTCGTCGACCGCTTCGACCTTTCTTTCTCGGCCATCTCCCAGCACCTGAAGGTCTTACGGAGGGCAGGTTTAGTGAGCCGCCGACGCAGGGGGAGGAGCCAGCTCTACAGCCTGAGGCCGGAACCCCTGAAGGATCTCCATGATTGGACCGAGATCTATCAGAGCGCCTGGCGGGAGCATGTCGGTCGGCTCCGCTCTCTGTTGGAAGAAAAAGGGCGAAGCCAGGGGTCACCGGACAGTTAAGCAGATGCTGTAATAAATAGTGCCCGAATCGGGGGCAGAGGTGATGCCATGACCAAAAGCAGCGGTGCCGGTTCGAAGGACCATCCGGTAGTCCCTCACGAGCAATGGCTCTCCGCGCGCAAAAAGTTCCTAATGAAGGAAAAGGAATTCACGCGAGTTCGCGACGATTTGAGCCGCCAGCGGCGGGAGCTCCCCTGGGAAAAAGTGGACAAGAGCTACGTTTTTGACGGGCCGAGTGGCAAGGAGACCTTGCCCCAGCTGTTCGGCAGCAGGAGCCAGCTAGTCGTCTATCACTTCATGTTCACCCCTGACTGGGACGCCGGGTGCAAGCACTGCTCGTTCTGGGCGGACAACTTCAATGGCATTGACATCCATCTGAGTCACCGAGACGTGAGCTTCGTCGCCATCTCTCGAGCCCCGCTCGCCAAGCTGGAAGCATTCAAGAAGAGGATGGGATGGACCTTCAAGTGGGTGTCCTCGGCCCACACCGACTTCAACTATGACTATCAAGCGTCGTTTACCCCAGAACAGATCAAGAGCGGGACCGTGTTCTACAACTACGCGAAGGTCGACATGGACATGGCGGATCGCGAGGGTGTGAGCGTGTTCTACAAGGACGGGAGCAACACCGTGTTTCACACCTATTCGTCCTACGCGCGGGGAATCGACATGCTGAACGGTGCCTACCACTTCCTCGACCTCGTTCCCAAGGGACGCGACGAGGACCGTCTGGAATTCACCCAGGAGTGGGTGCGTTATCACGACGATTACAAGGACTGAGACAGGGAACGGCGGTTTTCTAGGAACCAGCGCTTTCCTCTTCATCGCGAGCGCGGGAGCCACGATCTCCTGGTGCGCCTCCATGTCGGGTGGCATGCCGATGCCCGGCGACTGGACCATGTCCATGGCGTGGATGCGGATGCCGGGGCAGACATGGCTGGGTGCGGCCGCCACCTTCATGGGCATGTGGATGGTGATGATGGTGGCCATGATGCTGCCGTCTCTCGTGCCCATGCTGGCGGGGTACCGTGGCTCCGTTTCCGGCGTGGGGGCAGCTCGTCTCGACGCGCTCACGGCGCTCGTCGGTGCGGCCTACTTCGCGGTGTGGGGCGTCTTCGGCGCCGCGGCGTACCCGGTGGGCATTGCGCTGGGGGCAGCCGAGATGCGGTGGCCGGCGGTTGCACGGGCCGCGCCCGTCGCCACCGGCCTCGTCCTCCTGCTCGCAGGGGCGGTTCAGCTCACCGCGTGGAAGGCCCGCCATCTTGGCCACTGCCGGGCCGCATGTGGCTGTGGGCCCCGGCTGCCTCCCGACGCCCCAAGCGCTTGGCGGCACGGCCTCCGCCTGGGCGGGCACTGCAGCCTCTGCTGCTTCGGGTTCATACTGATCCTGCTGGCTACGGGCGTTATGGACTTGAGGATCATGACGGCGACAGCCGGGGCAATTACCGCCGAACGGCTCGCGCCCTGGCCCGACCGCGTCGCCCGAATCGCCGGCGGCGTCGTTCTCATGATTGCGGTTGTAGTGTTTGCTCGAAGTCTGAGCGCGATCCAAGGCTAAGAGGTCGCCTACGGAATGGCTTGGCCTGGGCTTCCTTCTCCAGGCATGGCAGAAAACGTGGGAACGCTGTCATTGTCTCCTCAGCCGTTTGGCGGCATGCTTCTACCATGTCGAAGCGGTCGTCGCTCCAAGGGGCATTGAGCCATCCGCGGACCCTGCGGATTGCCATGCTCGCGTATCCCGACGTCCAGATGCTGGATGTCATGGGTCCGCTCGAGGTTTTCTCGCGGACATCGCGGTGGCTTCGGGACAATGGGAAGCGAGAAGACGACGCCTACAGCCTCGAGATTATCGGACTGACACGAGGCGTCTTCCGCGCATCGTCGGGACTACGGCTGTACGCCGACCGTCGTTTCGACGAGGTTGGCCGGGGGATAGACACCCTCTTGATCGCGGGAGGGAGAGGTGCAGAACTGTACCGCTCGCAGACGCCGCTCGTACGCTGGATCCGGCGCCAGGCCGGCTGGGTCAAACGGCTCGCCTCGGTCT
>DATMQU010000655.1:0-2020 GCA_035566715.1 Vicinamibacteria bacterium | reverse complement strand
TTCTTCTTTGTGCGGGTTGTGCCGTGGGTCCCCAGTACTCGCGACCGTCCGTTCCCGTCCCTCCCGCCTACAGGGAAGCCGGGGCCTGGAAAGCGGCGAAGCCGAGCGACGAGGTGGGGCGGGGAAAATGGTGGGCGGTCTTCCAGGATCCGGGACTGGATGCCCTCGAGGATCAGATCACCCTTTCCAACCAGACCTTGAGGGCGGCGGAAGCCCAGTTTCTGCAGGCCCGTGCCCTGATTCGGTTTGACCGCGCAGGCTATTTCCCCACTGCCACCCTTGCCCCATCGGCTGCCCGCTCGCGCCTGTCCGCCAATCGACCCTTGAGCTCTTCCCCCTCTCCCGTCACCAACAACGACTTCGTCCTGCCCTTCGACCTCTCCTACGAAGCGGATGTGTGGGGGAGAGTTCGACGGTCCGTGGCCGCCCGGCGCGCGGACGCTCAGGCAAGCGCCGCCGATGTGGAGGGGGTCCGGCTCAGCCTGGCCGCGGAGCTGGCCGTTGATTATTTCGAGCTGCGCGGCCTCGATGCCGAGGAGGAGCTGCTCCACTCCACGGCCCGGGGCTATGAGCGGGCTCTCGAGCTCACCCGCAGCCGCTACCAGGGCGGAATCGCCTCCCAAGTGGATGTGGCCCAGGCCGAGGCCCAGCTGGAGGCCACCCGAGCCCAGGCCATCGACTTGGGAGTCCAGCGATCCCAACTCGAGCACGCCATCGCAACCCTGACTGGGCAGCCCGCATCCGGCTTCAGCCTGCCCCCCTCCCCCGCCCTCGGCGCCCCCCCAAGCACCCCCGTTGGCGTCCCTTCGGAACTGCTGGAGCGCCGGCCTGATATCGCCGCCGCCGAGCGCAGGATGGCCGCAGCTTCCGAGCGGATCGGGGTCGCCAAAGCGGCCTATTTCCCGACCGTGACCCTCACCGCCTCCCGAGGCTTCGAGAGCACGGCTCTGGGCGTCCTGCTCTCCGGCCCGAGCGCGCTGTGGTCCGTGGCCGGGGGGGCCCTGCAAACCATCTTCGACGCGGGGCGTCGGAGGGCCACCTCCGAACAAGCACGGGAGGCCTACAACCAGGCCGTCGCGTCCTATCGCCAGACCGTGCTCACCGGATTCCAGGAGGTCGAAGACAACTTGGCCGCTCTTCGCATCTTGGAGGAGGAAGCAAAGACCCAGGACGCGGCCGTGACGGCGGCCCAGCGATCACTCGAGCTCTCGACCAATCGTTACAAAGGCGGTGTGGTCTCCTACCTCGAGGTGATCACGGCCCAGAGCACAGCGCTCGCGGATGAGCGGCTGGCGGTGGGCATTTTGAGGCGTCGAATGACGGCGAGCATCCTGTTGGTCAAGGCTCTGGGTGGTGGGTGGGATGCCTCGCCCCTGGTTCCCGCCCCTCCTCCCGTGGCCCAGCTGCGCCCGGCCTCTTGAGGCCAACACGGAGGCGCTCGTCCGGGGCCCTGCGGTGGGGCCACTCCCTCCTCCAGGTCAGGCCGTGTCCAGGCTCGGTTCCCTCCCCTGGACCCTCCACCATTCGACCCACGTCGTAAGCCCCTCGTGCGTCCTTGCCGGCAGCCTTCTGTTCTTGGTGGGGCGGTGGAGGCCCGCGTCTTTCCGGACCACCCCCGGTTCGACGCCACGGTAGCAAACGGCGCTCTCCCCGAGCGATCGTTACGGGATGTCATTGAAGGAGTTGGTGGACCGCGGGGGGATCGAACCCCCGACCTCCTGATTGCGAATAAGACAGAAGGGGAGTTTCAGCAGGCCCCAGAAGGTCTAAGTCCATCTCCCGACGACAAGAGGCCCGGCCCCCGGCCCAGCCGGCGGCGGCGCGTCGGCCCTGCGGGCTTCTAGGCCGCCCGGTTGCGGTTGCCCCCGGGCCAGCCCGATGATCTCTGGATGCGTACTCACGAGCTCACCGCGCTAGATGGCACCACGGTCGTTCTCCTCGAACCGGAGTGCGACGCGGACGCGGCTGCGATCGAAGCGGACGAGCGCGTGGACCGAGCCGTCATGTTCGCGGACCACGG
>DATMQU010000654.1:0-20192 GCA_035566715.1 Vicinamibacteria bacterium | reverse complement strand
TCCCGGCGGCGGGCCAGCTGCTCCACGCGGAAGACCGGGTAGTCGTGGCGAAGCGAGTAGTACCCGTAGTGATCCCCGAAGGGCCCCTCGGGCGAGCGAACCCGCGGGGGCACATGGCCCACGAGCGCGAACTCGGCGTTGGCCACGAGCGGGTGGGGACCGGGGCCCGGGCAAAGCTTCAGCCGCTCGCCCAGGAGGAGCGAGGCCAGCATCAGCTCGGGCACGTTCTCGGGCAGGGGGGCGACCGCGGCCAGGATGAGGGCGGGCGGCCCCCCCAAAAACACGGTCGCGGGCAGCGGCTGTTCCCGCGCCTCCGCGGCCGCGTAGTGGAAGCCGCCCCCCTTGCCGATCTGCCAATGCATGCCCGTGGTGCGCGGGTCGTGGACGTGCAGCCGGTAGATGCCGAGGTTATGCCCCTTGCCTTCCGGGTGCTCGGTGTAGACGAGGGGCAGGGTGATGAAGGGCCCCCCGTCCTCCGGCCAGCAGGTGAGGATGGGCAGACGGTCCAGCCGCACGTCGCTCGTGACCACGTCGAGGACGGGGCCCGAGCGCCCGCGCCCCACCCCGATCCGCCAGGCCTCGCGGGCCACGTCCCGGGCCTCCCAGAGGGTGGCCAGCCGGGGCGGCACCAGCCGCTCCGCCAGCTGGACGAGGCGCTCGATCAGCCGCCGCGGCCGGCGGCCGAAAGCCATCTCCGCCCGGCGCGCGGTGCCGAAGAGGTTGGTGGTGAGCGGGAAGTCCGCCCCCGCGACGTTCGTGAAGAGGAGCGCCGGGCCCCCGGCGGCGATGACCCGGCGATGGATCTCGGCCGCCTCCAGCCTCGCGTCGACCGGCGCCTCCACCACCGCGAGGTCGCCGTTCCGGCGGAGCTCCTCCAGATACGCGCGCAGGTCGGGGAAGTGGGGCTCGTTCACGATCAGGGGCCCATCGACGAAGGGAGAGACCTCGGGCAGACTACGGGCGGGGACCGGCTCCCGTCAAATCGCTCGGACCCCAGGAGGCGAGATGCCGGAGCTGCCTGAGGTCGAGAACGCCCGCCGCCGGGCCTCGCGGGTGCTCCGTGGACGCCGCATCGCCCGGGTGGCCGTCGTGGACGACCCGATCGTCTACGCGGGCGTCCGCCCACGCGACTTCGCGGCCGCGCTCTCGGGCCGCCGCGTGGAGGGGGTGGGGCGCAAGGGCAAGCACCTCTGGCTCGAGCTGGACCGGCGGCCCTGGCCCCTCTTCCACTTCGGCATGACCGGCTCCTTCGAGATCTACGCCCATCGGCGCGACCGGCCCCGGTTCTGGAAGGTCGAGCTCACCACCGAGGAAGGGATCCGCCTGGCCATGCCCGATCCCCGCCGCTTCGGGCGGATCCGCCTGCAGCAGGAGCCCGAGCGGGAGTCCCCGCTCCGCGACCTGGGCTTTGACCCCCTCTTGGCCCTGCCTGCGGCAGAGGCGTTGGGGGAGGTGCTGGCCAGGCGCCGGGCCCCGATCAAGGCCGTGCTCCTGGACCAGGGGGTGTTCGCGGGGGTCGGGAACTGGATCGCGGACGAGGTCCTGTTCCAGGCCCGCATCCGGCCCCACCGGCGGGCCGCCGATCTCCGGCCCCCGGAGGTCCGGCGGCTCCGCTCGCGGCTGCGCGCGATCGTCACCCGGGCGGTGGCGGTGGGGGCGGACTCCGACCGCTTCCCGCGTACCTGGCTCTTCCACTACCGCTGGGGCAAGGAGGAGGGGGCCTTGACCGCGCGCTCGGAGCGGATCGTCCACGAGACCATCGGCGGTCGCACCACGGCCTGGGTCCCCTCCCGTCAGCGCTGAGGCCGCGGCCCGCGCCAGTACGCGTCCACGATCCCGTAGACCCAGAGGGCGGTCAGGACGAGGGTGAAGCCGAGGAAGAAGCCCGCGTTCCGCTGCTGGATGTCCTCCACCATCGCCAAGACGGAGAGGGGATCAAACGCGGTCGTGTCCTCGGGCAGGCCGCGCAGGACCTCCCTCACCAGGCGAGCGATGAGCCCGACGGCCGCGATCAAGGTGACCCCGATCAGGAGAGCGCCCTTCCCGTAGTCGCGGTTGTGGATTTGGCCCGCGCCCGGCCAGAGGAGCCCGGAGAGCAAGGCCGCGCGCAGCCGCCGGCTCGGGGCTGGTGCCGCCGGCGACGGGGCGGCCAGGCGGGCCAGGACTCGACGGGTCAGAGCCTCTGCCCCCTCCGCCCGGCCCCCGGCCAGGAACAACCGGGGCCCGGCCTCGGCGGCGGGCCACCCGGGAGGCCGGGCGATCACGTGCACGTGCAGGTGCGGGAGGACCTCCGCGAAGATCGAGACGTAGACCTTTTCGCAGGAGGTCTCCGCCCTCAGCGCCGCCGCCACCTGGGCCAGGAGCGGCCCCAGGCCGGAGAGTTCCTCCCCTCGCAGGGCGTCGATCTGCTCCACGTGCCGGGCCGGGGCCACCACCAGCCAGCCGGGCACCGGTCCCCCCTCCGGACGCGCGTGGATCACGAATGGCCCCCGCCGGAGTATCCCCCCCGGCGCGGGGGCTCCCCCGACGATCCGGCACTCGGAACAGTCGCGTGGGGGCTCGCTCATGAGGAGACCAGAGCGAAGGTCCGCATCGAGAGACTGCCGTAGTGCCAGCCCTCGTAGACCGTCGCTAGGCCCTCGCCCGGGGCGCGGCTCCCCAGCACGAAAAAGGTCGGATCGAAATGCTCGCTGGTGGGTACGGCGAGGGCCGCCCGGGGAGCCGTCTGGCGATAGGCCTTGATGCCATCGACGTCCATGCGGAGGAGCCGGTCCCGCATCCAGTCGTCGAAGGCCCGGGCCCACTCCTCGGCGGGGGCGGCCTTCTGATCGAAGCGCATCCGGGCCAGGTTGTGGACGATGCCCCCGCTGCCGAGGAGGAGGACGCCCCGCTCGCGGAGGGGGGCCAGGGCCTGACCGACGGCCAGGAGCACGTCCGGCTCTCTCGGCACGGGAAGGGAGACCTCCACCACGGGCGTGCTTGCCTCGGGGAAGGCGATGCGGAGGGGGACCCAGAGACCGTGGTCCCAGCCCCGCGAGGCCTCGAGGGCGGGGCTGAGGCCCGCCCCCGCGAGCAGGCCCGCGATCTCGCGCCCCAGCGCGGGCGCGCCCGGGGCGGGGTAAGTCAGGCGGTAGAGCCCGTCCGGGAAGCCGGAGAAGTCGTAGAGCAGCGACGGCTGGGGATTCACGTTGACGCGGACCGGGCCGGGGACCTCCCAGTGGGCGGACACCACCACGATCGCGGTGGGGGCGGGGAGGCGGGAGGTGAAGCCCCGCAGGGCGCGGGTGAAGTCGTCCTCCTCCAGGGCCACGCTGGGGGCGCCATGGGAGATGAAGAGGGCGGGGAGGCGCTCCATCGGCTTTAGCCCCTCCGGCCCGCTACGTCCTGGGGAGTCGGCTGCTTGTGGCCGAGCATGGGGTGAGGCTTGTAGGGGGCCTCGAGCCGCGCGATCTCCTCCTCGCTGAGTCTCACGGCCACCGCGGCCGCGGCCTCCTCCAGATGCTCGATCCGGGTGGCCCCGACGATGGGCGCCGTCACCCCCGGCCGCGAGAGCAGCCAGGCCAGGGCGACTTGGGCGGGCTTGAGGCCCCGGGCGCGGGCTACTTCTTGCACGGCGTCCAGCACGTCGAAGTCCTCGCTGTGGAAGTAGAGCTTGTCCGCGAAGTCGTCGGAGCGGGCGCGGGCGGTGTCCTTCTGTCCATCGCGCGTGCGACTGCCGGCCAGGAAGCCCCGGGCCAGGGGGCTCCAGGGGATAAGGCCCACGCCCTGGTCCAGACAGAGGGGGATCATCTCCCGCTCCTCCTCCCGGTAGACCAGGTTGTAGTGGTTCTGCATGGAGACAAACCGGTGGCCGAGGCTGCGGGCGGCGGCGTAGAGGGCCCCCGCGAACTGCCAGGCGGCCATGCTGCTCGCCCCCAGATACCGCACCTTGCCCGCGCGCACGAGCGCGTCCAGGGCCTCCATGATCTCCTCCGTGGGTGTGGCGGGGTCCCAGCGGTGGGTCTGGTAGAGGTCGATGAAGTCCACCCCCAGCCGCCGCAGGGACGCGTCGCAGGCTTCCAGGATGTGTTTTCGAGAGAGCCCGCTGCGGTTCGCACCCTTCTCTACGGGGAAGAAGACCTTGGTGGCCAGCACGTAGTCGTGGCGGGAGGACATAGCCTTCAGCATCCGCCCCGTGACCTCCTCGCTCCGGCCAAGCGAGTACATGTCGGCGGTGTCGAAGAAGTTGATGCCGAGGTCGAAAGCCTTGCGGAAGTGCGGCCGCGAAGCCTCCTCGTCCAGGACCCAGGGGCGCCAGCCGGGATCGCCGTAGCTCATGCAGCCCAGGCAGAGCCGCGAGACCTCGAGACCGCTACGACCGAGACGAATGGTATCCATGGGACCTCACTTCTTCAGCTGGCGCGCCGGCCGCTTTGGCCTCAGGAACGGGGCCGCGAGCGGGCGGGCTCGGGGGGCGTCCGCCGGGTCGCGGGAGCGGGCCTCTGGGCAAAGAAGCGGCGGCAAGCGTCGTCGAAGCGCCCCCCCAGGGTGAGCCCCGCCTCCCCGGGGAGGGGGCCCAAGCGGCGCCAGGCCGCCTGCGCGGACTCCACCTCTTGCTGGGCGGCCTGCCATCGGGCCTCCACCGCGGCGTGGCCGCCGATGGTGTTGGAGGCGAGCGCGTTGCGCAGCCGCTGGGCGAGGTCGGCCCCCGAGGCATCCCCCCCCGCGATTTGGAGCTCCTCCAGGAGGCGCTCCACGCGCGCACAAAGCTTCTCCATCTTTCGGCGGTTGGCTTCCGGGTCCAGGTCGGTCCCTTCGAAGCTCTTCGGATTGGCGAGCACCAGGCGGTCCCGCGCCTCGGCGAAGCGAGCGGAAAGGCGTTCGAGGGCCTCGGGCGGGGCGGGGACCGCCTGCCGCCAAGCGACCTGCGCCGCTTGCACGCGCGCCCCGAGGTCCCCGGGGGCCTCGTCCGCGCCGAGCGCCTCGAGCTCCGCGCAGAGCGCCTCCCGCGCGGCCAGCCCGGCCGCCCGCTCCAGCTCCTCCCGGTGCTTGAAGCGCTCGAAGAAGCGGTCGGCGGCCCCCCGGAACCGCGCCCAGACGGCCTCGGACTTGTTCTTTCGTACCGGCCCGATCGCCTTCCACTGCGCCTGCAGCTGGCGGATCGCCGCCGCCGCTTTGTCCCAGTCCGTGGACTCGGCCAGGGCCTCCACCCGCGCGCAGAGCGCTTCCTTCTTCTCGAGATTGGCCCCCCATTCGCGGCTCCGCTGCTCCCGGTTCTCCTCGCGGCGGGTGAAGAATCGGTCGCAGGGCTTGCGGAAGCGCTCCCAGAGCGCCTTGGCCCGGGTGCGGGGGGCGGGGCCGATGGCCTTCCATTCCGCCTGCAAGGCCTTGATCTCCTCCGTGCTCTTCAGCCAGTCCGTGGACTCGGCCAGAGCCTCCGCGCGCGCGCAGAGCGCCTCCTTCTTGGCCAGGTTCTCCGCCTCCTCCTCGGCCAGGCGGGCGAAATAGGCGTCGCAGCGGGCTTTCACCTCGTCGCGCGCCGCCTTGAAGCGGGCCCAGAGGGCCTCCCCCTTCTCCTTGGGGGCCTGCGCGGCCTGCTTCCAGCGGGCGTCCAGCTCGTGCAGCGCCCGCGCCGCTGCCTCCAGGTCGGCCTCCGCCCGCAGCGCCTCCACGCGCGCGCAGAGCTCCTCCTGGACCCCGAGGTTGGCCCAGCGCTTCCACTCCTCGTCCTCGCGCAGCTCCTGGAGTCGCCGGTAGAGGGCCTTCCGCACCAACCCCAATCGGGCGGTCAGGGTCTCGCGGTCGCGGCGGGAGGGCAGGGGCCCTGGGTCCTCCACGGCCTGCTTGGCCTCGCGGGAGGCGCGGTCGGCCTCCTTGAGAGCGAGATGCTCGCTCTGGGCCAGGCCTTCGCAACGTGCGCAGAGGGCCTCCAGCCGGGCCAGGTTCTCCTTCTCCCGCCCCTCCCGTTCCGCCCTTGCCTCCGCCTCCCGCGCGCGGAGCCGCGCGGCAGCCTGATCGAGGCCCGCTTGGAGCGCCTCCGCGCCCGCGGGCGGCGGCAGGGCCCGCCATTTCTCCTGCAGCGCGGCCAGACCGCTCTTGGCCCCGGCGAGGTCGGCCGATTCGGCGAGGCCCTCCGCCTCCGCGACGAGCTCCGCTCCGCGGACGAGGAGGGCCTGGGCCTCCACCCAAGCCCGGTGCCGCTCCCGGCACGCCTCCGCGGCCTCCTCGAAGCGGCGGTCGAGGGCCTCGTTTTCCGCCCCCGCTCCGGGGGGAAGGGCGGCCCACGCCGCCCGGGCCTCCTCCAGGATGCGCAGAGCATCCGGACCCGCCGCGGCGTCCAGGGACGCGCAGAGGGCGTTGCGCGCCCCCCGCTCGCCCGCCCGCTCCTGCTGCCGTCGCTCCTCGCGCTGTCGCTCCTCTTCGAAGCGCTCCCGCTGCTGTCGCTCCTCCTCCTCGTTGACGGCCTCCAGCGGCGGGATCGGGGGCGGGGGAGCGAGGGACTCGAGGCGGGCGCGGGCGCGGCGGGCGACGGCGCCCACCTTGGCCCGGGCGGCGATCGCGGTCAGGGCCTCCTCGTCGGCCACGCGCTCGACCGCGGCCAGGGCCGAGGCCTTGTGTTCACCGTTCAGGGCAATCGCCGCCAACACGGCGGGATCCTGGATCCGGGCCACCGCCTCCAGGCGGATGGCGGGATCCTGGGCCTCCCGCACCACCCCGCCCAGGGCCTTGGCGTCCCCCAGCCGGCCGAGCGCGGCCCGCCGGGTGGACTCGAGGACGGCGGACTTCGCCACCGCGGCCAGGTGCCGGGGATCGTCGAGGGCGGCCACCGCTTCCGCGCCCGCGGGCGCGTCCCTCTCGTGGATGGCGAGGCCGGCCAAGACCGCGGCCGCCTCCTCGCGGACGCCCTCGTCCCGGTCCTCGCGGGCGATGGCCCCCAGCACCGAGCCCGGGCCCAGCTTCTTGACCGCCGCGCGACGCACGCGCGCATCCACGTCCTCGCGGGCGATGGCCTCCAGGGTGTCGCGCTCCCGGGAGTCCATCCGCCGGACGGCATCCGCGCGGATCAGCGCGTCGGGGTGCTGCCACTCGGGCTTCGGCCGGAACCGATCGAGAAGGGCCATCCCTCCCGCAATATAACCCAGGCAAACTCGTCCGCGTAGCGGGGTCCCGGGCGCAAAAAGGAGCGCGGGGCGGGCCCTTCCTTGGGTCAGACCCCCGCCCCCGGAGGGACCACGAGCACGATCTTCCCGATGTGTGCGCTCGACTCCATGAGGCGATGGGCGGCCGCCGCCTCGGCCAGGGGAAAGGTGGCGTGGACCACGGGAGCTACCCGGCCCGACTCGAGAAGAGGCCAGACATGCTCTTCGAGGGCCCGCGCGATGGCCCCCTTCTGCTCAACCGTGCGGACGCGCAGGCTGCCGCCGGTCAGGGTCAGGCGCCGATGCAGGACCTTTAGCAGGTCGACCTCGGCGCGGGCCCCCCCGGGGAGCGCGATCACTATCAGCCGGCCATCCATGGCCAGGGCTTCGATATTGCGGGGCACGTAGTCGCCGCCCACCATGTCCAGGATGACGTCCACCCCCCGCCCGCCCGTCCTCTCCCGCACCACTTCCACGAAGTCCTCGGTCCGGTAGTTGATGGCCCGCTCCGCGCCCAGCCGCTCGCAGGCCGCGCACTTCTCGGCCGAGCCCGCGGTGACGAATACGCGGGCCCCGAAGGCCCGGGCCAAGGAGATGGCCGCGGTGCCCACCCCGCTGGACCCGCCGTGCACGAGCAGGGTCTCCCCCGCGGCCAGGCGCCCGCGCTCGAAGACGCTGGTCCAAACCGTGAAGAACGTCTCCGGCAGCGCCGCCGCCTGCACCATGTCGAGCCCCCGGGGTAGGGGGAGGCACTGCGGGCCGGGGGCCAGGCAGTACTCGGCGTAGCCGCCGCCGGTGACAAGCGCGCACACCTCGTCGCCGACTTGCCATTCGCCCACCCCGCTCCCCACGGCCACGATCCGCCCCGCCACCTCGAGGCCGGGCAGGTCGGAGGCCCCGGGCGGCGGTGGGTACTTGCCCTGGCGCTGCATGACGTCCGCGCGGTTCACCCCCGCCGCCGCCACCCTGATCAACACCTCGCCGGGTCCCGGTCGGGGAAGAGGGCGACGGCCGGGCCGCAGCGCCTCGGGCGGGCCGGGCTGGGCGATTTCGACCACGGCCATGGTGGCCGGCAGGTCGGTCACGGCTGCTGACCGTCGAGCGCCTCGATGGTGGCCAGGGAAGGGGGCCGCTGGGCCCGCAACCGCCGGGCCGTGGCCTCCGTCCCCCGCAGCACGCGCAGCAGATTGCCCTGGGCCAGCTTCTCGAGGTCCTTGTCGCTCCAACCCCGGCGGATCAGCTCCGCGAAGAGGTAGGGGTAGCGGGACGTGTCCTCCAGCCCCTCCGGCCAGAGGTCGTTGCCGTCGTAGTCCGCTCCCAGCCCCACGTGGTCCACCCCCGCCACCTTGCGTATGTATTCGACGTGGTCGGCCACCTGGGCGATGGTGGCCTTGGGGATTGAGACCGCGGCCCGCATCTCCTTCTGCAGGCGATCGCGCTCCCCGGCGTCGGCCATGCCCTCGCTCCGCCGCTTGAACTCCGCGAACAGCGGGGTCATGACGCTCGCCACATCCGACGACACGAAGGCGGCCACGAAGGCGACCATGACTACCCCCCCGTTGGCGGGCAGCCTCTGCAGGATCGCGTCGGGGACGTTGCGCGGGGTGTCGGCGAGGGCGCGGGCCGAGGAGTGGGAGAAGATGACGGGGGCTTCGGACACCCGGAGGGCAGCCGCCATCACCTCCGGGCTGACGTGGGAGAGGTCCACCAGCATGCCCAGCCGGTTCATCTCCCGCACCACCTCCTCCCCGAACCTCGTGAGACCGCCGTGACGCGGCGTATCTAAGGCGGCGTCGGCCCAGTCCAGGGTCGCGTTGTGGGTGAGGGTCATGTAGCGGACGCCCAGGTCGTAGTAGGCGCGGAGCGCACCCAGGGAGTTCTCGATCGCGTGTCCCCCCTCGAGGCCCAGGAGGGAAGCAATCCGGTGGCGCTTCATGGCCCTCTCGACCTCGTCCGCGGTGAGGGCCAAGGCCAGATCCTCGGGGTAGCGCGCGATGGCGCGGCGGGCGATGTCGATTTGCTCGAGCTGCACGCGCGCGAAACCCCCGGACTTGTCCTCTCCGGGGATGTAGACGGACCAGAACTGCCCGCCCACCCCGCCCGCGCGCAGGCGGGCCAGGTCCGTCTGGCCGGGGGTAGGCCGGCGCAGATCGTAGGCCTCGACGTCCCGCGGCGCGCGCGCAGCGATGCGGATCGCCCAGGGAAGATCGTTGTGACCATCGATGAGCGGATGTTTCTCGAGCAGCTTCCGCGCGTGTCGCAGCGCTCCGTCCTCCTGCGCGGAAAGCAGCGTAGGGGCCAGGGCCAGGAGGGCCACCGCCCACGGCCGCGTTGGGAAGCCGGCGCTTCTCACCGAGACCAGGGAAGCTTCCAGTGCTTCGGGGAGGGCGCGGGAGACGGCGACGAGCGGGGCGGGGGCGTGGGGTCCGTGTAACCAAGGAGAGGCTGGATTTGCACGGGCCGGGAGGGCAGGAGGAGAGCCACCACGGCCAGGACCACGACCAGCCCGAAGGCGAGGGCCAGGGCTTTTAGGTCCCAGGGAAGGCTCGACCAGGCGGGCAGATCGGAAAGCCACCCCCGGCGCGTCCGTGCGGGAGGAGCCGGCGCTGGGGGGGGCAGCGCGCCGGCGTCGGCCTGCTCCCGGTTGGTGCCGCAGTGGCACACCGACACCCGGTTCGGAACCCGGCGCTTGCAGCTGGGGCACGTCCAGGTCGCGGACGTCATCCTCCCAATCCTGTTTTGCCCGGCCGCGGCATGTCAAGTCCGCGCCCGCTCATGTACCATGGCCGCGTGGCTCCTCCCCTCCCTCCCCTCCGGCAGAATCTGGATCTCATGCCGTCGCCGGTGCGGGAACGCCCGGGATTGCTCATGCGCGATCCTTTCCGCTACACCGAGGACACGCTCATCATCCCCCCCGCCCTCATCCCCTTCCTGGGGCTCTTCGACGGCGCGCACGACGAGCTGGATCTGGCGGAGGCCCTGGTCCGCGCCACGGGGGAGATCGAAGTTCAAGGGGTCGTGCGCCACCTTGTGGATACGCTGGGAGCGGGCGGGTTCCTCGCCAACGAGACCCTGGAGCGGCTTCGGGAGGAGCGGCAGCGCGCTTTCACGGGGGCGTCGCGGCGGGAGCCGGTGCACGCGGGCACCGCCTACCCGGCGGAGCCGGCGGCGCTGGCCGCCACCCTGGGCGGCTATCTGGCCGCCAGGACGGGCACGGTAGCGCTCGCCGACCTGCGCGGCATCGCCGCCCCCCACGTCAGCCCCGAAGGGGGATGGCGGTCGTACGGGGCCGCGTATGGAGCGCTCGGGTCCGACTTGGCGAACCGCACGTTCGTGATCCTCGGCACCTCCCACTACGGCGAGCCCGGCCGCTTCGGCCTCACCCGCAAGCCGTTCGCCACGCCTCTCGGCGAGTGCCCCAGCGACCAGGCGCTGGTGGAACGGCTGGAACGGGAGGGAGGTCCCGCCGTCCGCTTCGAGGATTACTGCCACGCGGTCGAGCACTCGATCGAGTTCCAAGTCGTTTTCTTGCAGCAGGTCTTTGGGCGGGAGATCCGTATCCTCCCGATCCTGTGCGGACCCCTCCTCCCCCGCGCCCGACCGGAGAACGATGAGGGCGTGCGCCGCTTCCTGGACGTCCTTTCCGAGCTGGCCGTCCGGGAGGAGCGACGCCTCTTCTGGGTGCTGGGCGTGGACATGGCCCACATGGGGCGGCGCTACGGGGACGCGTTCGTGGCGCGGGCCGACCAGGGCGAGATGGCGGCGGTGGCGGAGCGGGACCGGGAGCGGATCTCCCGGCTCGCGGGGGGAGACGCCGAGGGCTTCTGGGACCTGGTGGAAGCGAAGGGAGACGATGACCTCAAGTGGTGCGGGGCCTCGCCCTTCTACACCCTCCTGCGCGCGGCGGGGCCGCTCCGGGGGGAGCTTCTCCGCTACGAGCAATGGAACATAGACCCCGAGAGCGTGGTGACGTTTGCCGGCATGGCCTTCGCGGCGCCCGGGGCCGCCCCCCCCAAAGGAGCTTCATGACCGACCGAATCGCAGTCTCTGCCCTGGGCCTGTGCCTATGGGCTTTAGGCCTGGCTCGGCCCGCGCCCGCGGGGGAAGACGCGCCCCCGCCCCCCAGCGCGGTGGCCGTGGTGGGCGGCATCCCCATCACCGCCGTCCAGCTGGAGGAGGCAATCAAGGGCCAGCTCATGGAGCTCCGGCTTCGCGAGGACAGCCTCCGAAGCCAGGCCCTGGACGAGCTCATCACCAAAGCCCTCCTGGAACGGGAGGCGGCCGCGCGGGGGATCACCCTGACGACCCTGCTCAAGACGGAGGTCGGGGACAAGGCGACCGTGACGCCCGCCGAGGTGAAGGCCTTCTACGAGAGCCACAAGGAGCGCTTCCGGGATCAGGGGGAGGCGGAGGCGCTGAAGCAGATCGACGCCGGGCTCGGGCAGCAGCGCCAGCTGGAACGGCAGGAGGCGTTCGTTCGCGAGCTCCGCAGCAAGGCCGGCGTGCGCGTGCTCCGGGAGCCGTTGCGGGTGGCGGTGGATCCGGGAGCGGGCGCCGCCCGCGGACCCCTGGGGGCGCGGGTGACCATCGTGGAGTTCTCGGACTTCCAATGCCCCTACTGCGCCCGCGCCCGTCCGGCCCTCGATCGCGTGCGGGAGACCTACGGGGACCGGGTCCGGATGGTCTACCGTGATTTTCCCCTGCCCATGCACCCCCAGGCGGCGAAGGCGGCGGAGGCAGGAGCCTGCGCCGGGGAGCAGGGGAAGTTCTGGGAAATGCACGACCGCATTTTCGACAACCAGGCCCGGCTCCTGGTGCCGGACCTGAAGCGCTACGCGGGGGAGCTGGGCCTGGAGGCGCGGTCCTTCGAACAGTGCCTGGACTCCGGCCGACATGCGCCCGACTGGAAGCGGGACCTGGAGGAGGGGGCGCGCTACGGCGTGTCCGCCACCCCCGCCTTCTTCATCAACGGCCGGCCGCTGGTGGGCGCGGTGCCCTTCGAGAGCTTCGCCCAGCTCATCGACGACGAGCTGGAGGCGACCGCGCTCAGGCCTCAAGCGAAAAAGGAGTGAAGTTCGTATCGCGGTCGAAGTAGTCCTCGCTCTCTGCCCGCTTGAGGAAGTTCACGACCTTGTAGGTCAGGGGTGTCATGACCACCTCCCAGGCGACCTTCAAGAGATAGTTGTCCAGGAGGACGCGGAGCACGAGGTCGTTCGGCCAGACGCCAAGAAAGGCGAGGGGGTAGAAGATCAGCGAGTCGACCGCCTCTCCCACGATGGTGGAGCCGATGGTCCGGCTCCAGAGCAGGCGCCCCCTGGTCCATAGCTTCATCTTGGCGAGCACGTAGGAGTTGCAAAACTCCCCGCAGAAGTAGGCGGTGAGCGACGCGAGCACTATCCGCCAGGTGTTGGAGAAGACGGTCTCGAAGGCGGCTTGGTGCTCCCATCCCGCCGCGGGCGGGAAGGCCAGGATGGCCCAGCTCATGAACGACGCGAAGATCAGAGCGCTAAACCCCGCCCACACCACCTTGCGGGCCCGCGCGTAGCCGTAGACCTCGGTCAGCACATCCCCGAAGACATAGCTGATGGGGAAGAAGAGCACGCCCGCGCCGAAGGTGAAGCCCCAGAGGCTGGCCACCTTCGAGGCCCCGATGAGGTTGGCGCAAAGCAACACGGTCACGAAGGCGGCCATGACCAGGTCGTAATATCGATAGGCGCGCCGCGGTGGGGATGCGTCTGGGGCCATCGCTCGACTCCTTAGGGGATCCGGAGGGTGGGGGGGTGTGGGCGGGGCCACGGTTGAACCTAGGACTCCAGATGCACGGCTCTCCTCGTCGGGTCACGCAGTGAGCGTGGCGTCGGTCCACTCCTCGCTTTTCGTCCACGGCCGCGCGACTAGGTTCGGGTCCATCACCCACGGTCTCACGCCGCGTGGCTCGGCAAATCGGCGGGAACCGCCTCGGCGATGTCGACGTCCTCCGCAGTAGACACCGCCCATGCCCTCGAGCTCCGCTTGGTCCAACGCACAGGTGGCAGACTGTCCTGAGGGTCAGTCGACAGATCAACGTTATACGGAGGGTTTGACCAGCTCGACGCAGCGCGCTGCTCCGGGGGCGCGCGCCAGCCGACCGTCGCACGTCAGCACCTTGGTATCGAGCACCTCGGCCAACGCGACGTAGACAGCGTCGTAAGCGCTCAGGTTGTGTCGGAGCTCCCACACCCGATTGAGCAATGGCTCATGGTCGTGGCGTTGCAGATCCAAGGCATGAAGGTCCTCAAGCGCGACGGCCGCGGCCGCCTCGTCCAGCTCGCCGTCTTTCGCGTAGCGCCTGAGTGCTTGAACGACTTCGACATCCGCCAGGTGTGGCACGTGCAGCCCGAGTGATGGATCGGCGATCCGCGTGGCGACCGTCTGTCCTGTCGGCGTGTCGAGCAACAGCTCCACCAGCGTCGACGCATCGAGGACGATCACCGCGCGTCCCGTTCGGCTCGGATCACATCGGCGGCGCTTCGCTTGAGGTGCCGAATGGGCCGGCCACGAAGCCGCTCGAGCACCTCTTGGCGAGTAGGACGATCCAGGGCCTTCCCCACTTCACGCAGGATGTAGTCGGACATCGACATGCCCTCCATCGCCGCTCTTGCCTTCAATCGGCGATGAAACTCGGACGGCACGTTTCTGACCTGCACCATGGTTTTCGACATGCAATTAGGATACTTTCATCACTTTATCATGTCAACGGCTACCATCAGTCCTTGTCCCGCTAGAGACCTCACTGCGCGTCGATGGGATGAGCGCGTTAGTTCGTCGACTTCACAAGGCCGCGTGGCAAGGTCGTCTTTAGTCGACATTAATCGGGGGGTGCGGGAATCAAATGCAGGCCACGGCGCGTTAGGGAATCTGGGGGACAGTCGGCGCGCCAAACGAGTACGGCTTACGCTAACTGCTTGAAAAGAATGGCTCCTCAGGTGGGATTCGAACCGAAGAACAGCCTTCCACACCAGTCGACTCCGACCCACCCGATCCTGAAGATAAGGGCACTTAGCCCACGGTCCATTCGGACCAACTTGGCCCGTTTCGCACCAAGAAGAGGGACATTTGAGGGACAGTCCGATTCCCGCTCGGCAGCCCCAACGACCAGGATGGGACGCGGTGGGTCACGGGTCGGCCACCAGCGAGCTTGGACGGCTCCTTTACAGCCGTTCCGCGCCCGGAAGCTTGCCGAGTTCCCGATCGAACGTCCCGAGGGGCAGATGGCCCGCCTTGCGTGCCACCTCAAGCACCAGGCAGTCCGAAAAGCTGATCGCGGGCTTCCGTTGGTACTGTTGCAGAGCAACACCAACGACGTCGGCGTCCTGCAGGCTTAGGTTCTTGTGAGCTAGCAGAATCCCGACGGCGGCGACCACGTCAGGGGGCTTGAGTCTATAGACCGAGGTCAGGACCCACACCATCTCGACCAGGACGAGGTGCGATACCCACGCTCCCGGTGCCACGAAGGCCTCCGCTGCCGCGACCTGCTTCGCGTCATCCCGCGTGGCCAACCGAACGAGCAGGTTCGTATCAACGGCCCGCATGGCGTCGCCTGATGTACCGCCTCACACCCTCCTTCAACTCCCCCAGGGTCCGAGGCCGCGGAGGCTTCTTGAACAGGGCCCGGTGGAGGTCCTCAGAGGTGTAGCCTCCAACCCGACGAACTACGATCTTGGAACCTTCCTCGTCCCATTCCAGAAGGGAACCAGGCCCGACACCGAGCCTCCGCCGGATCTCCGCGGGAACGGAGATTTGTCCTTGGGCGGTGAGTTTCGATTGAGCAAGCGCCATAGTGAAGGTAGCGTACCACGGTAATGCGACGAAGTCCACGATCCGCAACGGCCTTGGGGATCGTGACCTGCAGCTTGCTTGTGACGCGTGCCATTTCCTTACTTCAGTAAGGACGAGGTCATTGTCAAGACTACGTGTCGCCGGACGATCCTGTCAGGTAGAGGACCCCGGCTGATGCTACGTAACTTATTGAGGGATGGTGGGCGCTGTAGGATTCGAACCTACGACTTCCACCGTGTGAAGGTGGCACTCTACCGCTGAGTTAAGCGCCCGACTGCGTAGAGGAGCATAGACCCGGGCCGGACGGGAAATCAAGGGCCGGCCACCCCACGACCACCGTCTTCACTAATGGTGGCGGCAGCGTTCCATCGGCTCGGTGCCGGCGATGAAGGCCTCCGACACCACGCTCGGACAGTAGGGCGTGGCCAGGAGCCCCGTGTCCTTGTCGATGTCCACGAAGACCACGTTCTCCGGGGGGACCGGGAAGGGGCGAGGTTTGGTTCCGGCCAGCGCCCCCTTCATGAAATCCACCCAGATGGGCAGGGCAGCGCGGGCGCCAGAGAGGCCGATGGGGGTGTTGTCGTCGAAGCCCACCCAGACCACGCAGAGCAGGTCCGGCGTGTAGCCGGCGAACCAGGCGTCACGGAGGTCGTTGGTGGTGCCGGTCTTGCCCGCGGCGTCCGCGCTGAAACCCCAAGCTCGGGCGGCGGCGGCCGTCCCCTCGTTCAGCACGCCGCGCAGCATGTTCGTGACCAGGAAGGCCGACTCCTCGTGCACCACCCGCTGGGGCGGGGGCGGCCGGTGCTGCTCTAGGGTGCGGTTCTTCTCGTCCGTCACCCGGAGCACGGTCACGGGCTCGACCTTGAGGCCGCCGTTGGCGAGGATGTTGTAGGCGGTGGCCATCTCGTAAGGGGTGGCCTCGAACGAGCCCAGGGCCACCGCCGGATAGGGCTTGATGGGGGCGCCGATGCCCAGCTTGTTCGACCAGAGATCCGCCACCCGGCCATAGCCCACCATCTCCGCGACCTTCACCGTCGCCACGTTCAGGCTCCTGGTCAGCGCCTTTCGAAGCGTGACGTTGCCGAAATACTTATCCTCGTAGTTCTGGGGGATGTACTCCTTGTCCTCGAAGAAGAAAACCTGGGGCGCGTCCTCGACTATCGTCGCCGGTGTGATGGGGGGCAGGGCGGGGTCCTCGAACGTGGCCTCGAAGGCGGTCAGGTACACGAAGGGCTTGAACGTGCTGCCCGGCTGGCGGCGGGCCTGGATGACGCGGTTGTACTGGCTAGCTCCGTAGGAGCGGCCGCCGACGAGGGCCACCACGTGGCCGCTGGCGGGCTCCAGGGCGATCAGGCATCCCTGAACGGGTCCGTGGTTCTTGGCCTTGACCAGTTTCTGGACGGTTTGGAGGCCGGTCTCGAGCGCCTGCTGGCCAACCGCCTGGAGCTGCAGGTCCAGGGTGGTGTGGATGGAGAGATTCTGGGTGGTCAGATCCTTGGCGTCGTAGCGCTGGGCCATCTGGGAACGCACGAGGTCCACGAAGTAGGGGGCCTCCGTGCTGTCGAAGGCCGTGGACTCGACCTTGAGGGTCTGGGCGAGGGCCTCCTCCATCTTGGCGGCGTCGATGAAGCCCGCCTCGTTCATGGCCCGGATGACCTGGTTGCGGCGCTCGCTGGCCCGCTGGGGATGTCGATAGGGGTTGTAGGGGTTGGGGGACTGGATCATCCCCGCGATCAACGCCCCCTCCGGGAGGGTGAGGTTCGCCACGTCCTTGTGGAAGTACATCCGGGCCGCCTCTCCCACGCCGTTGATGCTGAAAGAGCCCGCCTGGCCCAGGTAGACCTCGTTCAGGTACAGCTCCAGGATGTCCTTCTTCTCCGCTCGACGCTCGAGCACAAAGGCGAGGATGGCCTCCTGCACCTTGCGGCGCACGGTCCTTTCGGGGGTGAGGAAGAAGTTCTTGCAGAGCTGCTGGGTGATGGTGCTGCCCCCCTGGATGTAACTCTCGGCCCGCACGTTTCTTAGGGCGGCGCCCACGATGCGAAAAGGGTCCAGGCCGGGGTGGCTGAAGAACCGGCGGTCCTCGATCGCGAGCACGGCCTTGATCAGGGGGTCGGGGAGCTCTTCGTAGCGCACGAGCCGGCGCTTCTCCCGGCTCTCGTCGAAGAGGTAGGTGATCAGCTCAGGCTCCAGGCCCTGCTCCGGGTAGCGTTTCTTCGTGCCCAGGCCTTTCATGTCCTTCAACCGGTCCTTGTCGAAAGACACGATCAGGGGCTCGGGGGCCGCCCCCGGGATGGGGCGGGGAGTGAAGGTCACGGTCTTCTCCCCCGCCACGAACTCCCCGGGGCCCGGCGCCCCTCCTGCCTTCTGCTCGTACTTGAGCCCGTTCAGGGACTTGACCAGCCCGCGCGCGGAGAGGGGCAAGCCCTCGCGAAGGACGAGGGGACGCGCGTAGAGGCGCGAGGGCACCATCCAGCGCTCACCCCGGAGCCGCCGCTCGACGAGCACGCTGAAGCGCAGGTAGTAGTAGATGAGGGTGGAGCAGCCCACCACCACCGGCAAGGTGACCACGGTGAGGAGGATCAGGACCAGCCGCAGCCGCTGAGGGGAGTAGATGTTCCGGGTGGGATCGATCATGAAGGGGCCGCGCTCCCAGTATATGACGGGAGGGTCGCGACCCGGGCGGCGCGCCCGCTACCGGCGGCGGACGGCTAGGAACACGATACCGCCGCTCTCCTCCGCGAACGTCCGGCGGTCGGCGATCTGGTCCTCGGGAAGGGAGGAGCTGAGAGCGAACATGTCGCTTGCGTTGCGATGGCTCAGATGCCAGTCCATGAAGGCTTCCATGTACCCGGCGTCCTTGATTCCGTGCACGAAGTTCGTCACCAGCAGGAGGCCCCCCGGGCGCGTGGTCTTGAACAGGGCCTCCGTCAAGCGGGTGGCCATCAGCCGGTGCAGGTGGTCGTAGGGACCGGCGGCGTAGACGAGGTCGAAGGTTCCCAGCCGATCCGCGCTCTCGATCAGCTCGTTGACCGTGCTCTCCGCCGTCTCCACCCCCAAAGGCCCGAACTTCTCGCGCACCACGCGCAAGCTGTCCGGGTCGCGGTCCACGGCCAGGAACCGGTCCACCCGCCGTTGCTTGACCGCAGAAGAGAGCTCGGCCTCTCGCAGATGGCCGCAGCCCAGGGTCATGATGCGGGAGGCGGAGGTGGAGTCCGAGACCTGGTCGATCATGGTGGCCAGGATTTCCTTGCGGCGGCGGAGGGCACGGGCGGCGGTGGCGTTGCTCGTGTAGTGGTAAATCTGCCGCCCCAGCGGGGTGGCGTCGTCCACGTAGACGTTGACCCCCTCCGCGCCGTAAAAGAGGTCGAGAAGCACGGCGTCCCCGGGATATCCGCGGGGCTTGAAGAAGGCCCTCTCCGTGAGTGGGTCCTGGTGGACCAGGAAGCGAACGGGGTGGCCCACGCATTCGGTGCGGCAGAAGGCTTCCCAGGCCCGCGGGGCCGAGCTCTGCCGGAGGGCCCTGAGCCCGACCACGAGGCCGTCCATCCCCTCCTCGATAGAGCCTTGGCGCTCGATCTGCTCGTAGGCCCGATCAAGAACGGCACGTCCCCCGGCCAGGGCCGTCTCCATGCTGAGGGTCCTCTAGCCCCTGGCCATTCTATGCCCGCTTTCCGCGGCCCGAACCACGAAAAACGGGGCAAACCGGGCGCGCCGCGGCCGGGGGGCGGTCAACCGTCTGCAGACGGTCGACTTAGTCTGGCTCCGCTGAAGAGGAGAGGAGGTCCCAGGGGTGGCGCGGCGGTTATCGCTTATTGGATAACCACGTGGAATCGCTGGCGGGCGTCTCCACGACTTCGAGCCGCACCCGCCCCGTGCCGGGGCCGATAAGGCCGATCCGGCGGGCCGCCCCTCGCGAGACGTCGATCAGCCGCCGCTTGTGGTTGCCGAAGCGGTCGTTGACCCTCACCACCACGCTCCGGCCGGTGGAGAGCAGGGTGATCTTGACCCGGGTCCCGAAGGCCCAATCGGCGTGGGCGGCGGTCAGGTCGTCCTGGTCGAAGACTTCACCGTTGGAGGTCCGCCGACCGTGGTAGCCGGGTCCGTACCAGGAGGCCATGCCCTCGACCACCATTCCCACCGGCGGCGTCACCGCCATCCGCCGGGGGCTCGCGGGGGGGCGGTGATCCCCGCAGGCCGCAAGGGCCAAGACGAAGAGCAGCGGGAGCGCCGCCCGGCCCACCCTCACGAGATGGTATGCACACGCAGCATGTTCGTGGCGCCCGCGCTGTGGCTCTGGCCGGCCAGCATCAGGATCGTGTCCCCTTTGGCCGCGAGCCCTCGACGCTTGAGCAAGGCCTCGCCCTTCACGATCATCTCGTCCGTGGTGGCGGCGAACTCCGACTTGACGGGCACCACCCCCCACCAGAGGGCGAGGCGGCGGTAGGTGTTTTCGTGGTAGGTGATGGCGGCGATCGGGGGTCGCGGGCGGAAAGAGGAGAGCAGGCGCGCGGTGGAGCCCGACTCCGTGAAGGCCACCACGAGCTTGCAGTCGAGCTCCTCCGCCACCGTGGAAGCCACTCGGGCCAGGCTCCGGGCCACGACCGAGCCCGCGCCGCCGCCGCTCAGGCGGGCCGGGCTTCCGAAGACGTAGTGCTCCTCGGTGTAGCGCGCGATGCGGGCCATGGTCTCCACGGTCTCCACCGGGTACCGTCCGGACGCGGTCTCCGCGGAGAGCATGATCCCGTCCGTGCCATCCAGGATGGCGTTGGCCACGTCGGAAGCCTCGGCGCGCGTGGGCCGCGGGTTTTCGACCATGCTCTCCAACATCTGGGTGGCAGTGATGACGACCTTGCCCGCGCAGTTGGCCATCTGGATGATCCGTTTCTGCAGGGTGGGCACCTCTTCCGTGGAGAGCTCCACTCCCAGGTCGCCCCGGGCCACCATCACGCCGTCCGTGGCCTCGAGGATCGAGGGCAGGTTGTCCACGGCCTCCCGCTTCTCGATCTTGGAGATCACCGGCATCGATCCTCCCTGCGAGCGGATGAGGGCTTTCGCCTCCTCGACGTCCGCGGCCTGGCGGACAAAGGAGAGGGCCACGTAGTCCACGCCGTGCTCCACGCCGAAAGCGAGATCGCGGCGGTCCTTCTCGGTGAGGGCGGGGCTGGAGAGCTTGACCCCCGGCAGGTTCATCCCCTTGTGGGCCTTCAAGAGCCCGCCGTGAACGACCTCGCACTCCACGCAGTCGCCCGCGCT
>DATMQU010000653.1:0-5974 GCA_035566715.1 Vicinamibacteria bacterium | reverse complement strand
GATGGCTCGCGGACCGGTTCGAGCGGACCACGGGCATCGACGCCCACCTCTCGATGGATGAGGTTCCAGACCTCCCACCGGAGTTGGAGACTGCCTGCTTCCGGGTGGCTCAGGAGGCGCTGACAAACGTCGCCCGCCACGCGCAGGCTCGAAACGTTTGGATCGATTTGCACCTCGTCGAGGATGCACTCGACTTGAGGGTCCGCGATGATGGAGTCGGGTTTGACGCCCCCGCCGCGTACGCGCAGGCTCTGGGAGGGACCTCAATGGGCCTTCTCGGGATGCAGGACCGTGTTTCGCTGGCGGGTGGAGACTACGAAGTATCGACTCGCCCCGGAAGCGGGACGGAAGTTAAGGCGCGTCTCCCCCTGGGCGAGAAGGGCCCCCGGACGTCATGACGCCGATCCGAGTCCTCCTGGCCGACGACCACACGCTCGTCCGCGCGGAGTCCGGGGGTCTTCTTCACGGCCTCTAGGGCGTGGAGGTCGTGGGCGAGGCGGGCGACGGCCAGGAGGCGGCTGACCCAGGCCCTCCAACCGGAGTGCCTCAACAGGGTGAGAAAGCCGAGGCGGGGCGGATCGACCTCCGCCGAACATCTGATGCGCGGCCGACGTCGGGGGCCACAACTGGCGAATCATCGAGCAGGCTCGCATCCCCGGCTGGTCACCAAAGGAGGACGATGATGATCGACAACAGCCATTCCTCCGCAAGACGCCGCTTCCTCGGGGCCACGCTGGGTGCCGGGACGGGGCTCCTGGTCGGGTGGCGGCCGGCACCCGTCTCTGCCCTCGGCGCTAACGACCGCATCCGTATTGGCGTTATCGGCACCGGCGCCCGCGCGCGCAACCTCATGAAGAAGCTCAAGGAGCTGCCGGGCCAGGAGATGGTCGCGGTCTCCGATGTGTACGAGCCTCACATGCTGGAGGCCGCCGACATCGCGGGCGGCGCGGTGGTGAAGGCCCTCGACTACCGGCGCCTGCTCGACGACAAGAGCGTCCACGCGGTCCTCATCGGCGCTCCCGACCACTGGCACAAGACGATGACACTCGAGGCCGTCGCAGCGGGCAAGGACGTCTACGTCGAGAAGCCGGTCTCGCACTCCATCGAAGAGGGCGCCGCCATGGTCGCCGCCGTCGAGGCCTCTCGGCAGGTGGTGCAGACCGGCACCCAGCAGCGAAGCTGGGACCACTGGATCGTCGGCAAGCAGATCGTCGACTCCGGCAAGCTCGGCCGGGTCACCCTCGTGAACACATACTGGTACCAACTCCGGAGCACGCAGGCGCTGCCGCAGGTCGATGTGGCACGACTCAACTGGAGGCTGTGGCTCGGGTCGGCTCCGGATCAACCCTTCGACGCTGCCCGATTTCTCCAATGGCGGCACTTCAAGGACTTCGGGGGAGGCGTCTTGACCGATTTGCTGACTCATTGGATCGATGTGGTCCATTGGTACATGGGAGTTGACACACCGCTGAACGCGGTGACCACCGGGCGCAACTACCTCATGAAGACGTGGGAATGGCCCGACGCGGTGACGGCCACTCTAGAGTACCCGAAGGACTTCATGGTCACTCACACCGGGACCTACGGCAGCAGCATCGACGACGGAGGCCTCGAGTTCCGAGGCGAACAGGGCACGCTCAAGATCGACCGGGAGCGCCTGCTCGTATTCAGTGAGGCAAGCAAGAAGCCGGGCTCGTCGTTCACACCCGAGCCGGAGATACACATGCGCTCCATCGGTGACGGCTCCGTCAGCCATCTTCGCAACTGGCTCGATTGCATCCGCAGCCGCAAGGCGCCAAACGCTTCCATGCGCACCGGCCACCTGGCCGCGCGGGCGAGTCACATTGCAAATGCGGCTCTGGCCCTGGGAGCGCGCGTACGCATCGATGACACGACGGGGAAAGTGGAAAGGCTCTGAGAACCACATCGCGTCCTGCGGTTCCAAAGGAGTTCCGGCGGTGTGAAGAGGGCGGACACGCTCTTCCCTCGTTGGGCGAGAGCGGACGGCTCCTCTAAAGCTTGGCCCAAAGAAGGAGGGCATGCGGAGCACGTGAGCTAGTCCAGGACGATTCTGGCGGCTCTCGAAAGAATCCCAAACGGATCGGCTCCCGCCTTTTCTCTCCTGTCGTTCTAGGTATGGCCAATTGATGCGGCAGCACTTCGCCCGATGCACTTGCTCCATAGGGGTGGAGCTGGCGCCTCCCTTAAGGCGAGTGGGATGGCGGCAAGACAGCATTCTGGCTATGATCTGGCACATTCTTGGCTTATCTCCCGTGCGGTCGTGATGACACTTGTCGCCCTGCGGCTCGCCGGGGCGGGGAGCCACATGTCGGCTACGGGCGGACCGTACGCAGATTGGGATGTCCCCTCGGGCTGCCCCTGGGCTGGATAGCGGCATCATAGAATGCAACCAATGGAGATTCGTCAATGGCGAGTAGGCCTAGTCGGCGCGTTTGATGTCGACAGTTATGGCGATCGACTCTTCCCTCTCATCGCCGAGGCCGAGTTAACCCGGAGGCTCGACCGGGTCCAGCTCCACTGCTTCTCGTACGGCGTCAGGACACCGACCACGTGGCCCTATTCCGTTACCTCGATCACGGAATTGCCGAGGCTTGCCGCCAACCTTGACGGCCTCTTGGCCGACGGAGCCTCGTCGGTGCGGCTCGACAAACTGGTCGCCCCCGGCGGCGGGCCGCCCACCGCGCCCGCACACCATCCTCCTGGCGTCTGGCTCGCGCCAGCGCTGATCGCCCTTCAACACGGCATTCCTCTGCTCTGGAACGCGCCCGGCGTGCACTACGACGACTTCCCGGCGTGGGCCGATCCTTTGATGGAGCTGACCTTCTCGCAGAGTTCATATATCGCCGTCCGCGACAAGCCTTCGCGCAACGCCCTCGCGCGCTTCGTCGGCCCAGACCGCGTCACCCTCGTGCCCGACCCTACCTTCGGCGTCGGGCGCCTCCTTCCGGAGCGGCCCTCCTTGGAATTCGACCGCCTCCGCGATTCGTACGGGCTGGCGGGTCAATACATCGTCATCCAGGGCGTCCAGGGTATGGACTCCTGCTATCGCTTTCTAAAGCGGCACGCGCACCGCTTGAAGAGACTCCACTTTCTAACCTTGCCCATCGGGCCCATGAACGGCGACCACACGGCCCTCCTGGACGCCGACCTGACCGGGCTCGTTTGCCTGCCCACTCCGCCGCACCCGTTGTTGCTCGCAGAGATCATCCGGCGTGCGGCGGCAGTGATCGGCCCCAGCTACCACATGGCGATTACGGCGCTCACCGCTGGCGTCCCTGTCTTTACTCCCGCGAACCTCAGCGAGGGAGAGTTTGCGGGCCTCACGGACGTCGCGGGGATCTACTCCGTGCCGTCAGAGAATGATACGGATCCGAATTGCTTTCTCGAGCGGCTGGCGACGGCTGCGACCTCCCCGCGGTTGGGGGATGCGCTCGACCGGCTCAGCAAGCACTGGGACCAGATCGCGACCACTCTCTGGGCCGGCACTACGGACGCGCCGGTGGCCGTCGGGCAGTTTTGGCACGCCCTGCCGGCGCTGCTCGAGGATGCCGCCCGGCACCGCGACAGCGCCCTCGAGGCCTTGGATGCCCGGAGGGGGGCCATGGCCGCGCTGGAGACACAGCATGCGAGCAGGGAGCAGCGCATTGCCGAGTTGACCCGGCTGTTGGGCTTGGCGCGGGCAGAAATCGCGACGCGAGATCGCGAGATCGCGGGCTTTCTGCAGTCGAAATCATGGAAGGTCACCGCCCCCCTCCGCCTCGTCGGCAAGCGTCTGAGGGGCCGAAGACTTCATCGTGGGAAAGAGGATGCTTGACCTGACGCAGATCGCGCGGTGCACGCTGAACAGCGAACCCTATTCATGGGCGGCGATCAGGGGCTTGTTCGCATCCAAGGCGGCCGCGGCTCTCACCGCGACCTATCCGCTAGACCACTTCAAGACGGTGTCCGAACGCGACGCCAACAAGGAGTCTCGGTGCGAGACCCGTGCGCTGCTGCGGCTCGGAGAGGACACCGTCGCCCACGCCCAGGAGCTGACCGACGTTTGGCGGGAGCTGGCGCACGACCTGCTCTCGCCGGAGTATCGAACCGCGATGTCTTTGCTGACGGGATATGACCTCACCGCGGTGCCGATCGAGGTAAACCTACATCACTACGGACCGGGAGCCAGTCTCGGTCCGCACGTCGATCTTCCCTGCAAGCTAGTCACCCACATCCTGTACGTCAACCACACGTGGAGTCCGAAAGATGGGGGATGCCTGCGAATCCTGCGCTCCGGCAACCTGGACGACTTCGTCAGAGAGATCGTTCCCCTCATCTGGGAGTCTACCGTGCTCGTCCGGTCGGACCACTCGTGGCACGCCATCCAGCGGGTCACCGAGGGGTGCCGCAAGTCGCGGCGGACTGTGGAAGTGACGTTCTATCGACCACGATCGGTGAGCCCGATCTGGTCGCTCGTCGATGTGACGCCGCTCCATCGCTGCGAAGGCACCGACGCGGAGGATCCACGCCTAGAAGCGCGCTGGGCCGAACGGCTACGTCGCACGGTACTAGGGCGCCGAGCGGCAAAAACCCCGGCCCATATTGCTGCGCTCGGAGTTCCGTTCCGCACGGCCCGGGGAGGCCCAAACGCAGAGATAGTGGTTGAGGGTGTGTCCCCGACGATGTTTGCCGGGATGTCCTACCCGGTGGCCGTCAGCATCCGAAATACTGGCTCCGTGGCCTTTGATCCCGTGGGGCCGCGGGAGTATGCCTATCGGCTCGGCATTCGGGACCGAGGCGAGGAGATGGTGTGGGGCCCTGCCCGAGTCGAGCTTCCTTCCCCCCTCGCCCCAGGGGAGATGGTGACAGTACCGGTCATTTTGACCGCGCCCCCTGAGCCGGGGCTCTACGAGATGGAATGGAGGATGGTCCTAGAGAAGGTCGCTTGGTTTGGGAGCCAGTTAGCCCCGCTGCGGGTCGAGGTGAGCCCCCCTGGCGCAGAACTTCTCAGCCATGACGCGCCTCGGAAGATGGTCGCTGGTCACGAGTACGAGGGAAGCCTGCTTGTGCGGAATCCAAGCCGGCTCACGTGGAGTCCCGTCGGCCACCGCTGGCACGCCTTCCGCTTGGGCGTCATAGGTCCGGACGAGCGGGCATGGGGGATCGTTCGAGTCGATTTCGCGGAGCCGGTGGCGCCGGAGGAGACAGTCCTCGTGCGCTATGTAGTGCGGGCTCCCGCAAGTCCGGGCCGTTATCACCTTCAGTGGCGAATGCTTCAGGAAGGGGTTCTGTGGTTCGGGAGCCGCTCTGAGGACCTCATCGTGGAAGTGACGACGTCGAGCGCGCTATGGTCAGACGGTCGTGCCCGCGACCACTTCGATCCCTCCTCCTGGCGAGAGGCGACGAATGTGATTCGAGGGGACGTGGAAGAGGTCCTCTGCAGCCATTGGCGCCATGTATCGAACGCCATCGACGATGTCGACTGAACCGCGGAGGTTGAGCCTCGTTGTCTTGGCTTGGAATCACTGGGAGCTGACCCGGCGCTGCCTACAAAGCCTGGCCGAGACGGACCTGGCGGGGGCTGAGGTGGTCGTGGTCGACAACGGCTCGACCGATGAGACGCCCGCCGGCCTGGCCAGCCTCGGATGGGTACGCGTCGTCACCCTGCCCCGCAACCTCGGCTTTACGGGAGGCAACAACGCAGGCATCGCCGCTACTAGAGGCAGCGACGTCGTTCTCCTCAACAACGACCTCATCCTCACGCAGCGAGACTGGCTGTCGCGGCTGCGCCAGTGTGCCCAGGAGGACCCGACTATCGGGGTTGTTGGCTGCCGCTTGACTCTCCCGGACGGCCGGCTGCAGCACGCCGGGACCTACATGCTTCCCGACACCTTCTGGGGCCAACAGATCGGTTCCTTGCAGAAGGACGTCGGTCAGTTTCGCGCTTCTCGCGATGTCGAGGGGATCGTCTTTG
>DATMQU010000652.1:0-6549 GCA_035566715.1 Vicinamibacteria bacterium | reverse complement strand
GTGGACGTCGTGGTGACGGACAAGAAGGGCAACCCCGTCCCCGACCTCACCAAGGACGAGATGCAGATCACGGAGGACGGCGTCCCCCAGACGGTCACTAGCTTCGAGACCATCCTGCTTTCCCCCGAGCCCGCCCCCGAGAAACCAGCCCCCCGTCCTTTTGTCGCCACCAACACCGACCCCCAGGTCCGCACCGCCCGAACCTTCGTGGTTGTGTTCGACGACATCCACCTCACGCCCTTCATGGCTCTTCGGGCCAAGGGAGCGGTAGGGGAGTTCCTGAAGAACGGCGTGCGGGAGGGAGACCGGGTGAGCATTGTGGCCTCGGGTGGCGGCGCCTGGTGGAGCACGAAGATGATGGCGGGACGCGACGAGCTCCTGACCCTGGTGAAGCGCTTGGACGGCCGCTACATCCCCGACACTTCGAACGACCGCATGACCGACTACGAAGCCATGCGCATCTACATGTTCCACGACGCCCAGGTCCAGCAACGTGTCCAGCGCCGCTTCGACACCTACGGCGTGAACCCGGGGGCGGGCTCCAACCCCGGCGGCAGTAGCCCCTCCAGCAGCAGCAGCATGGTCTCCGGGGGAGAAGACCCCTATATCTCCGCCAAGGCTTCGGAGACGTACTTCGCGGCCACCACCAAGAACCGCATCACGCTGGAGACGCTGGAGCGGGTCTTGAATGCGCTCGGCACCACCAAGGGCCGCAAGTCAATCATCCTCGTCTCTGAGGGCTTCATCTACGACCCCAACCTGGACGAATTCAAGAGGGTCCTCCAGGCCTCCCGCCGCTCCAACGTGGCCGTCTACTTCCTGGATGCCCGCGGGCTGGAGGGGATGCCCCTGGCCATGACCGCGCAATTCGGGCCCGCGCTGCCCGAGCAAGACATAGGGTCCGCCTTTATGGAGACCATCGAGGCCTCGGAGGGCGCGGAGTCCGTGGCCGCGGACAGCGGCGGCTTCACCGTCCGCAATACCAACGACCTCGGCAGGGGCATCCAGCGCATCGCGGACGAGCTCCGGGCCTATTACCTGCTCGGCTACAACCCCACCAACACCGCGCGGGACGGAAAGTTCCGCAAGATCTCGGTGAAGCTGATCGGCCGGAAGGGCCTCCAGGTGCGGGCCCGCAGGGGCTACTACGCCGCCACGGACGCGAAGCCCCCCGCCCGCAAGCCGGGGACCCCGGACCCCGTCATCCAAAGGGCCCTGGACTCGCCCTACGAGGAGGAGGGGATCCCGCTGCGCATGGCCGCCTATGTGATGGAGGAGAAGCTTCTCGGCAAGGCGGCCGTGCAGGTGGCCACCGACGTGGACGTGCGGGGGTTCGCCTTCGAGGAGAAAGAGGGTCGCCTGGTGGACAGCCTAGAGCTCTTGCTGGTCGTGGCCCACCGCGAGTCCGGAGAGTACTTCCGCTACGACCAGAACGTGGAGATGAAGCTCTATCCCCAGACCCGGGAGAGGCTCGCCAAGAGCTGGTATCCCCTGGTGCGTGATTTCGAGCTGCCCGCCGGCGGCTACCAGGCCAAGGTCGTGATCCGGGACAAGAACTCGGGGCGGGTGGGTACCCTGATCCAGGAGTTCGAGGTGCCGGACACGTCAAAATTCCACATCTCCACCCCCATCCTCAGCGACGTCCGCCAGGTCCCGCCCGACGGCGGCCTGGGCGGCCCGCTGGGCCGGCTGGCCCGGCGCAGCTTCGCCAAGGGGGCGACCTTGTTCTGCGATGTCGAGGTCCACGGTGCGGCCAGGGATCCCAAGTCCGGCATGCCCAGGGTGACCATGGGCTACGTCGTACGCGGCCCCGACGGCAGCAACTTTCGGGCCACGAGCCCCACCCCCATCGGCCCCACGTCCCTGGGCAAGCTCATGCGGCGTGTGGGCTTCTCGCTTGAAGACGCCGCCCCCGGGGAGTACGAGATGGTCATCTCCCTAAAGGACGAGCTGTCGGGCAAGACGCTCGAGGACAGGCAGTCTTTTAGGGTGGAGCCGGCCAGCGAGGGCTAGCCCCTAGAGGGGTACCCCGACCTCTTCCGCGGCCTCCTTCACCGACTGCACCGCCCGCTTCAGAGGCTCGAGCCGCCGGTGCAGCTCCGCAAAGAGGGGGAAGAGGGCCTCCCGTTCCTGGGCGGCATCGTCCCGGGTGCGACGCACGCCCTGGCTGACATCCTTCAGGGTGTCCGTGATCTGGGAGAGCGCGGCCTCGATCTGCTGTTGGAGCTCGGCCGCTCGATCCCGGGTCGCGTCCAAAAGCTGCGAGGTCCGCGCCTGTACGATCCGCTCGTTCACGGCGGTGAGCCGCTCTTGGAAGTCGGCCTCCAAGCTGGCGAAGACCTCGCCCGCCGTCTCCAGCCGCTGCAGGGCCTCCACCTGCCGCGCCTCCATGGCCTGGACCAGCACCTCCACGCGCTCGGTCAGGCCCGTCTGCGCGGCCTCTACCCGCCCGCGGAAAGACTCCTCGGCCTGGGCTACCTCCTCGAGGGCCGCGCTCAGGGCGCCCTCCCCCGCGCTGATGCCCTCCTGCACCGAAGCCAGCGCCCGCTCCGCCTCGTCCTGGGCGGCGCGGAGGAGGTTCGGAGCCTCCTTCAGGATCGCGAGGTCGACGGCGGTGGCTTGGGCCACGAGGGGACCGACCATGGGCACGGCCGCCAAGGAGGTGTTGAGGGCGGGGGTCAGGGCCTCCAGGCCCTGCTCCATCAGCGCCCCGTGGGCCGCGGACCCGTCGCGCAGCTCGACGAGGGCGGTCTCCACGCGGGCCATGACCTGCTCCGCCTCCGCCCGCCGCTCCCGCAGCTCCCGCGCCGCCTCCTCCGCCGCGACCCGCAGCGACTCCCCGTCCGCGATGAGGGCCTCCACCCGCGGGGGCAGGGTGGGAAGGGTCTCCGAGAGCGCCCTCAGGGTCTCTTTCAGGGTTTCGGCATCGATCATGGCGGCGGTTGCCTCCGGGGTGATCCCTCAGGCGAACGGGTTCATGGCGTCCAGCATCTCGTTGATCTTCTCCACCGCATCCCGGACCGGTGGCAGCTGGGGGAGGAGGGGAGAGTAGCCGGCGCTCACGTCCACTCCCTCGGCGAGGACGCTCCCCGCTTCCTCGAGCTCCTCCCGGAGCTCTCCACCGCGGTCGTCCACGGCATGGTCCATGGCGGAGGCGGCGGCCTCCCGCGCCGGGGCCCAGTGCGGGGCCACCCCATCGATCAGGTCGGCGCTTCTTTCCATCGCGTTGTGTCCGAAGACCTGCCCGCTCTCCGCAGACTCTTCGAGACGCGTCAGCACGCCCCGGCTCATGACCCCCAGGGCGTTCTCCTCCAGAGGGGACAACCGGTCCGTGGTCTCCAGGGTGAGGCCGCGGAACCCACCCTCGGCGATGCTCAGGAGGTCCCCCGCGACGAGGTCGCCTAGGGTCTGCGCCTCGAGCTGCGCCTCGGTCACGGCCGCGGCCAGGTTCTCTGCGGTGTGAGCAAGCGCGTTCTCCAGGGCCGCGAAGGCCTGGTCGGTGGACACAACGAGCGAACCCACCTCCTCCTCCAGCGTCCCCAGAATGGCTTCCAGCTCGCCCAGGTCCTCAGACCAGGCCGCCCGCTCGCGCTCCAGGGCCTCCCGCGCGGACTCGATCTCCACTCCAAACCGGTCGCCCGTCTCCGCAAGGCGCGGCTCCGCCTCCGCGAGGGGGCCGCTCAGTCCGGAGGCGAGAGCCTCCGTCCAGGTTCGCACCGCATTGACGCCGTCGAGTTGCAGGGAGTCAAGGCGCTCCACTCCCACGGCCAGCGTCTCCGCGAAGGCGCCTAGCGCGGCCTCGGCCTCGCCCCCGCCCCCGTGGAGGGCCTCGCTCTCGGAGACGATCCGCGCGCCCGCGCTCTCGAGCTGCGCCCGCACCCCGGCCAGGAGGCCCAGGAACTGCTCTAGACTCTCGAGCGGAGTGGAATCGGCCATGAGCGTTTACCTTGGCCCTGCCGCCTCAGAAATGGACGAAGCTGTAATGCCGCAGCGTCTCTTCCACGTCCTTCACCAGACCCAGGGTGGCGTTCAGGCTGTCCTGGGCCTCGCGTCCTACCTCGTTCAGGGCCTCCCCGTCCTTCTGGACCGCTGCCCCGCCGCTCTCGGCGAGCGCGTTCAGCTTGTGCAGCAGCGCCTCCAGGGAGGCACCCAGTTCGGCCAGCTCGTTCAGGGTTTGCTCGTGTCCCGCCGCGACCTCCTCGACGGCGCTCTCCGCACCCTCCGCCACCGACCGCTCGGCAGCTTCCAGGGACTCGCGGACGGCGGCCTCCGCCCCCTGGAGCTGGGCCAGCAGCTCCTCGACCGCCGCGTTGACGGTGGGCACGGCCTCCCCCACCAGGAAGGCCCCCAGCGCCTCCGTCCGCTCACGGATGCCCTCCTCGAGCTCGCGCAGCTCCCCGGTCAAGTCATCGCTTAGGGCGGCCTCGGTCTCGGCCAGCGCTTGCTTCAACTCCGCTTCCAACGCCTCCGCCCGCTCGCGGAGCCCCTGTGCTGCCTGCTCGGCGTCGGCGAGCCTCTTTTGGAGAGCGGGATCCACCTCGCGCAGGCGTCCCGCGAAGGCCTCCAGCTCCTCTTCGATGCGCTCCTTCTCCTCCTCCGCCTCCGTGGCCAACCGCTCGTAGCTCCCCCGGAGCTGGAGGAGGGCCTCTTGGGCCTGCGTCCCCTCCCCGAAGAGCTCCTGGGCCTCGGCCGCGATCTCAGCCGCGGCCTCCGCCGCCAGCCCACTCAGCCGGGACCACTCTGCTTCAGAGTCGGCCACCGCCCGCGCGAGCCGCTCGCGCGCCTCGGCCAGGCGAGCCTCCACCGCGTCCACCCCCAGAAGGAGTGCGTTGGCCCGCTCCAGGGCCAGGCTGCCCGCGACGTCCAGCTCAGCCATGGGGCCGCTCCCGAATCCTCGTGTTCACCGCAGGTTCCGTATGACCGTCCTCTGACTGTCGTTGGTGGCTTTCATCAGGTCCGAGAGCGTCTCGAAGGTCTTCTCCAGGCGCCGCTCCTGCTCCTGCGCGAACTCCTCGGCTGCCTTCATCCCCTCTTTCAGGCCCTCCGCCGCCTCGGCCAGGCGGACAAGCGCTTCGCGGGCGAAGCGCTCCCTGAGGCCCCCCGCCGCCCGCTCGGAAAGGGAATGGAGGGCTCCCGCCAAGTCGCGGGCCTGCTCCTGGAGGCCAAGGCCCAGGGCTTCGAACGTCTTCACAAGGGCGTCGAGCCGCTCCCGGAGGGACTCTTCGAAGACCCGGAGCTCCGCGAGAAGGACGCCCCGCCGGTCGTGGAGGGTGGTGCGGGCCGCCGCCGCCTGTTCACGGAGGGCGCCCAGGGCCGCGCGTGCCGCTTCCTGCCGGGCCTCGGTTGCCGCCTCGAGTTGCCGGACGCGCTCCGCGTACGCGGCCACGTCGGCCTCGGCGGCCTGGGCCCGGGGCTCCAGCTCGCCGAGCACCCGCTCCTTCTCGCCCCGTAGCCCTGCCAGCTCGGCGTGAAGGCGGCCCAGGAACTCCTCCGCCTGGGCGCGCAGGGCCGCGTCGCGGGCCTGGCCCGACCGGAGGGCGGCCAGAGCGGCGGCGGTCTCCGGGCGGACCAGCTGGCCGTCCCGCAGCTGGCGGTCCAGGTCGGCCAGCCGCCGGCGGGCCTCCTCGTGCTCGGCCTCCACGCGCTCCCCGAGGTTCGTGGCCTGCTCGAGCAGCCGTGCCGCGCCCTCCGCCGCCTGGGAGGCCTGCAGGGCGACGGCTTCCGCCTCCTGGGCCGCCCGGCTCAACAGCTCGTTCATGTCCGCCATGGGAGCTCCCTGGGCATGGCTTCCGGCACGGACGGGGAATGACGTTCCCCGCAACGGACGTACGGGGCCGAGCGATTGGAGGGTGTGCGCCGGCTCACCGGCCATTCTACAAGATGAGGGCGGCTTGCGGAGCCGTCAGCGCCCGGGAGGAGACGCGGGGGCGGGCGGGGCGGGCGTGGGGGCGAGGGGCTTGGGGCTCCCCGCCACCGGGCTAGGGGAGGCGAGGGGGGCCGGGGCGGGGACCGTGTCCAGGACGGAGCGCGCCCGGGGCTTTACCATCGACAGGGCCAGGCTGCTCACCATGAAGACGCCCGCCAGTACGGTGGTCGCCCGGGAGAGCACGTTGGCAGAGCCGCGGGGGCCGAACGCGGTCTGGGTCCCGCCCCCGCCGAAGGCGCTGGCCAGGTCTTGACCCTTTCCCTGCTGGAGCAGCACCACGGCGATCAAGAAGAGGCAGGCGATCACGTGCAGCGTCATCACGAGGTAGTAGGCGATAGTCATGGCTTCCGTCTCCGGGCGGGCCCCCAGGGCCAGCCGCAAACCCTGAGTATACCAGACGTTCCTCCCGCGCACCGCGGTCAGGCCAACCCCTGCCCGGCCACGAACCGCACCGCGTCCGCGATCTCTGCCGGGACCTCCTCCTGCAAAAAGTGGCCGGCTTCGGTGCGGGTCACCCGCGCCCGGGGCAGGAGCCTCTCGATCCAGCTCCGGACCCGGCCCAAGACCGGATCCCGGTCGCCCCAGACGATGGCGACGGGGCCGGAAAAGCCCTCCAGGAAGGC
>DATMQU010000651.1:0-2184 GCA_035566715.1 Vicinamibacteria bacterium | reverse complement strand
CACCCATCGAGGCCGGCCGCCTAGGCAAGGAGCTCGAGCCTTACCACCTGTTCTGGCTCGAGGATCCGGTGCCTGCCGAGCTGCAGGAGGGCTTCCGGTTGATCCGGCAGCACACCACTACGCCTCTGGCGGTGGGTGAGGTTTTCAACACCATCTACGACTGCGAGCGCCTCATCCGGGAGCAGCTGATCGATTTCATCCGCGCCACCGTTGTCCACGCCGGGGGCATCACCCACCTCCGCAAGATCGCGTCCTTGGCCGAGCTCCATCACGTGCGTACCGGCTGCCACGGGGCCACGGATCTCTCTCCCGTCTGCTTGGGGGCGGCCCTCCACTTCGACCTCGCCGTCCACAACTTTGGCATCCAGGAGTACATGCGGCACAGCCCGGAGACGGATCGGGTCTTCCCCCACGCCTACCATTTCGAGGGGGGAATGCTCCATCCCGGGGAGTCGCCGGGCCTGGGCGTGGACATCGACGAGAAACTGGCCGGCACCTATCCGTACGAGCGGGCCTACTTGCCGGTGGCCCGGCGGCTCGACGGGACCGTCCACAGCTGGTAGGGGCGGTCGAGCCGGAATGCCCCTCCGCCCCCTGAGGGGAGGGTCGGTTAGGCCCGAAGGCTCAGGACACGTGCGCGCCCTGCGCGTCCACGTAGACCGCGTAGAGGGACTGGCTGGCGGTCATGAACAAGCGGTTGCGCTTGACGCCCCCGAAGCAGACGTTGGAGCAGATCTCCGGGAGCCGGATTTGGCCGATCCGCTGTCCCTCCGGCGTGAACACGTGGACGCCGTCGTACCCCTCTCCTCCCCACCCGGCGGCCACCCATAGGTTGCCCTCCACATCCGGGCGTAGGCCGTCCGCGTGGCCCTGCCGGCCGTCCAGCTCCATGGAGCAGAAGCGCCGCCCGTTCGTCAGGCGCCTGCCGTCAACGACGTCGTAGACGAAGATGTAGGGCCCCGAGCTATCCACGATGTAGAGTTTCTTGGCGTCGGGCGAGAAGCAGAGGCCGTTCGGCTTGTGGAGGTCGTCGTTGACCAGCTCCAGCTTCGCAGTGTGGGGGTCGACCCGATAGACGGCCTCCTTGATGTAGAGCTCGCCCTTGTTCCCCTCGTAGTCCTTCATGCTGCCGTAGCCGGGATCCGTGAACCAGACGCCGCCGTCGGGATGCACCACGATGTCGTTGGGGGCGTTCAGGGGTTTTCCGTTCCATTCCTTGGCCAGCACGGTTATCGCGCCGTTGTGCTCGTAGCGCACGACCCGGCGCGTGGCGTGCTCGCACGTGACCTGCCGCCCCTGGAAGTCGAAGGTGTTGCCATTGGCGTTTCCGGAAGGTCGGCGGAACTCGCTCACGTGGCCGTCCTCGTCCAGTCGCCGCAGCTGGACGTCGTTGGGGATGTCGCTCCAGAGGAGGTACCGGCCCTCCCCGCACCAGGCCGGCCCCTCCGCCCAGGCCATCCCGGTGTGCAAACGCTGGATGGCTGCGTTACCCACTTTGTATTTCTCAAAGCGCTTGTCGAGGGCGATGATGTCGGGGTCCGGGTAGCGCACGGGCTGTCGGCCGCTCCAGTCCCGATCCGCGCCGCGGGCGAGTGTGGCGAGGGCGCCGGCCGCGGTCGTAGCGGCGGCCAGGAACGACCGGCGGTCGAGGTCACGCGGGGCGGTGGGCATGAGGAGGCATACTTTCTGGGGCGGTGGTCGTCGCCCCGGCAATGTCCGACGGTAGCGGGGGTCAGTATACCCCCGGGGTCCGGGACGGGATTGGCGGACCCGGCGCCGAAGTGATAGGAAGGCACCGTGAGGGCGCTGGTGCTCAAGGCTCCCGGAGAGCTCGAGGTCAAGGACGTCCCCACCCCCGAGATCGGGCCGGGCGATCTGCTCGTCCGGGTGATGGCCTGCGGCATCTGCGGGAGCGACGTCCACGGGCTGGATGGCAGCACGGGGCGGCGGATCCCTCCCCTCGTGATGGGGCACGAGGCGGCGGGCGTGGTCGAGAAAGTCGGAGCGGGAGTGGCCGCATTCGCCCCCGGCGACCGGGTCACCTTCGACTCGACGATCTACAACCCGGAGAGCTTCTTCTCCCGGCGCGGCCTTCCCAACCTGTGCGATGAGCGCCGGGTGCTGGGCGTCTCCTGCGCCGACTACCGGCGGGACCGGGCCTTCGCGGAGATGGTCGCGGTCCCG
>DATMQU010000650.1:0-11966 GCA_035566715.1 Vicinamibacteria bacterium | reverse complement strand
CGGCGGTCAAATGGGCTCGCGATACCGCCGCAGCCGCGCCGCTAGGGCCAGGAATATCGCGGCGGCTCCCAGCCCGACCCATAGACCCGCGCTGCCCAGGAACCGACCCGGAGTGAGATGCGCCAACGGATCCATCACGGCGTGAGCCTGGGCCTCCTCGATGAAGGCTTGAGTAAACCAGCCGATCAAGCGGTACCCCAGCAGGGAGGCGAAGTGCGACGTGCCGAAAGCGATCTTTTCGAAGACGGTGACCGCCAGGGGCGGTAGCACCGCCCATAGGAATGGCACGCGGCGCGCCCACCCCGAGACGAGCAGCAGCCAGCCATAGATGGGCGCGTGCCAGAGCGCAATCGCAGCCAGGCCGTACGACAGCGCTAGCGACATCCTGAACAACGGCACGTGTGCCCACAGGGCCTCAGTGCTCACGCCGTTCGCCAGCAGGACGGCGGTACTCAGCAAGAGCATGATCAGTTGTGTGCCGACGATAATCGGGAAGATGACAAGCGGCAGAACCACGAGCGGAATGGTCGCCTTCGAGAGCACGGTCGTGCGGTCGGACACCGGCAGCGATTTCCAGAACAAGACGCTGCGATCGCGGCGTTCGCCGTACAACGCGTCCAGACAGTAGAACAACCCGACGATGAACGCGGTCAGGATGATCAGAAATGCCGCCGCGTCGTAGGGCATCTGTATCGCGGCGTGTTGCTTGGCTGGCTCGAGGGCCAGCGTGGCGCGCATGTTTTTGGGCAGGTGAAGGGTGCTCACCAAGAAGCCGAACACGATGACGGCAGCAACCGCCAGCGGCGCGATGATGATCGAGCGGTTCTCCCAAAGTTCGCGCCGCACCGACCAGGACAGGAGCCGAGCCGCGGACAGCGGCGTGTGTGTCCTTGCTTGGGAGTCGAGGGGAGACTCCGGCGCGGGGTTGGATTCAGTGCTCATCTGGCCGCTCCTAGTGCCTCGCCGGCTTTGCCCATGACAGCAACGAAGAGGTCAGCGATACTCGGCGTGCGGACCTCGCCAAGCGTGGCGAGTTGGCTGCGATCGACATGGTCGAAGAGCAGGATGCTGCGCCCGAACACCTGGCGCTCGTGAATCGGGTTGAGCGCCCGGGCGGCCGGCACCTGCTCGGGAAGAACCATTGCTTCCACATAGCGCGAGGCAAATTCGTCCATGCTGCAGTCGAGGATGATGCGCCCGTGGCTGATGAACATGAGGTCCGTGAGGACGTCCTGGATCTCTTCGACCTGATGTGTCGTCACGACAATGGTGCGACTGCGATCGAAGTAGTCGTTCAGCAGGGAGTCGTAGAACTGCTTGCGGTAGAGGATGTCGAGGCCAAGGGTCGGCTCGTCCAGGACCAACAATTGCGCGTCGATGGCCATGACCAGCGCGAGGTGGAGCTGGACCACCATGCCCTTGGACAAATGCCGGATCTTGCTGGCGGGCTTGATGGCGGTCTTGGCCAGGAAACCCTCCGCCTTCGCGCGATCGAAGCGCGGGTGAACGCCGGCGACGTAGTCAAGGGCCTGCGAAACCCTTAACCAGCGGGGCAGAACGGCGACGTCGGCAATGAAGCAGACATCGCGCATGAGCCGATCGCGCTCGACCCAGGGGTCGCGCCCGAGCACTTTCAGGTCTCCCTGGTACTGGATGAGCCCGAGGATCGCGTTGAGGGCTGTGCTTTTGCCGGCGCCGTTGGGACCGATGAGTCCGAGGATGCGGCCTTCGTCAACACGCAGGTTGATGCCGTCCAGAGCGATGGTTGCTCCGTAGGCCTTGCGGAGGCCGCGTGCTTCTATGCAGGGCATGGCTTCAGTGCTCCTCCTCTTTCGATTCCGACGTCGACCGGCGATTTGCCGCAGGGGCCAGGAGCTCTTCCGCCGTGAGGCCAAGCCGCTGAATGGTCGCGTAGACCCTGGGCCACTGCTCGGCAAGAAACCTCTGGCGTTCGCCCTGGAGAAGCAGGCTGCGCGCGCCGACGTTGATGAACATACCTAGGCCTCGTCTCTTCTCGACGAGCTGCTCGTCGACCAGCTGCTGATATCCCTTGAGAACCGTAAGCGGATTGACCCGGTATTCGGCCGCAACAGTACGCACGGATGGCAGCGGATCTCCTTCTTTGAGCACGCCGTCGAGGATCATCGCGACCACCCGGTCGTGAAGCTGACGGTAGATGGGCTCGCTGTCGTTCCACTCACGATCCATCAAGCGCTCCAGAGGCGCGGGCCATCGTTACCTGCGATCACAGGCGGCTCCTGTCGGATCGGCTGGTCCCCGCCCATAGCCACAGTGTTATAGTTAAGTATAACACTAATGCTCAGGAAAAGCAAGCACTTTCGCTCGGGCTCCCATTGCCCTCCAGTTTTAGCTCTGGATATCCGCTTTAAGGACAATAAGTTATGGAAACCACACCCTATCGGCAGGAGGGGGGACTGGCTGATCTGGTCAGCCCGATCGTGGCCCCCCACCGAGACTCAACTTGGCCCCGAGTCGAGTAGAGTGAGTCTGCGGGTGTTTTGGGTCGACGAGAAGGGCAGGTCTCGCTCGGCCACCGAGGTTGACCGCCAAGCCCAGGGCTAAGGCACCCCTTTGGCGGCGCGATGAGGACTGCAGAATAGTCGAGCGCGGAGGTTCTCGTGACCGAAGAAGACATCAAGGGTGAGCTCGAGAGGCTGAGGCTGGAAAACGAACGGCTCAAGAGAGAACGCAGCCGGGGCATCAGCCTGAAAGTCTCCGAGAAAGGGGCAGTGTCGGTCTATGGTCTCGGACGGTTTCCGGTGACCCTATATAAGGAGCAGTGGGTGAAGCTCCTGGCTGTTGCCGATGACATCCTGGCTTTCATCAAGGAGAACGACGCCCGGCTGAAGGCGAAATCCTAGCTACTCCCGGAAGTGCCCATCGCCTATCGTGTTCATAAAGGGAGGCCATTGGCTTCAACCTCCGCGCTGAGCCACTTTATGTTTCCCTTGCCATTCCGGCCCACGACAACCCGCAGGAGCGTACCGACCGGGACAGATCCCACATCAAGGTGTCCGTCGGCAGGTGCATAGATCTCGCGCGTGTCTTGGGTGCGGAAAGCCGTGAGCTGGTATTTCTTCCCGTCCGGAGTGGAGAAGAAGCATCGCAGCGGGAAAACACGGGGCTGCTTGCTGCTCCCCCAGATCTTCTGATCGAGAATCGCGAACCAGGTCCCCTCCGGGACCGCCTTGTAGTCGTACTGCCAGGGCTTGAAACCAGCCATCTCCGCCTGTTTTGGGGACAAGGCGCGAACCATCTCTGACCCTCCCGCCTGGCGATGCTCCACGCGTGAACTATCGCGAGGACGCCGCTCCTGTCCGTCGCCGGCTATTCCCTGCCGGCCTCGGATGTGGATTCGTCGGTCTCGGCTCGACGGGCCAGAGCCGGTTGTTGCTCTGCGAAGGCTCTGAGGATCGCCTTGCGGAGAGCCACGAGGCCCTCTCCGTTTCCCGAGGCGTCACGGATGAAATCGAAGAACGATCGCTCGGCTCCATTTTTTCCGGGGATCTCCCGGGCCGGAAATGTGACGGCCAGTAGCGGCTTGCCGTCGCGGCCCTTCCAAATCGCCGTGCCGACGATTTTCACCTTCGGGTCTTCAATTAGCAGGTCCACGTCGGCTAGGTGATGAGCAGCCTTCGCTTTCGCCGGCCGAACGAGAATCTCCATAGGTCTCACCCCCGCGGCGCTTGGCCGCCGTCGCCGCCAGCAAGGGCGGCCGCCCGGTATTTCTGGAATTCCTTGTCGCGAACCAGGAACCTCCGCAGGGCCGAGACAATGATGTGATTGAGGCTCGCCCTGCTCTCACCCCCCAGCGCCTTCTGGTACAGGCGAAGGTCGTCTTCGAGCGCCTTCGGCAACGACACGCGCAGGGCTGTCTTCTCTCTCGCATATTCGGGCTGGATCTCGAGCGGCATGAGGTCTCCCTTTGCCTCTCTGTTGCCTTCGGTCTTGCCGACCTTCGCCGGGCCATAAGGCAAGAGATGTACCAGGTAGGGTAGGGAGGCCGCGCCTCGCAAAGCACCGTCTTAAGACCCTTCTTTGAGAATCGGAGCCGGGTTTGCACGCGCCACTCCGGAGAGGCTCGTTGAAGATCCTCGCTACTTTTGGCGGCAGGCTCAGGCCCTTCCCGCCACAACTGGCCGCCGCTACCTGGTGTGGCCGGACGAGGGCGAGACACGAGGTTGGCACGAACGAGAGTTGGGGCGCCTCATGGAGCGCCACGACCAACACCTCAAAATCGGTATCACCCAGTCGGCCAAGGTAAACCGCGGGTGCCCACGCTTGGGCTTCCTGTCACTGCTCCCTGGAAACCCGGGACTTACGTCGACGGCCAGGTGCAGGTCGAGTCGCGGTGAGTGCTGGGACGCCTCGCGGTACGGCACGGTTGTTGCCGCCTGGGGAGACCATGTGCGGTGAGGTCGACACGCCTTCGAAGCGGCAACGGAAGAGCGGACCCCACCACCTGCCACGCGTCGTTTGGCGACCGCCTCGAGTGGTGCGGGAGAGTCTCGATGCTTGGGCGCGAGAGCACGGGTTGCCCCGGGCGACCGCGGCAACCGAGCTCGTTATCCGGGCCCTGGAGGGGTCTGACGACGCCCTAGGCGAGGGAGCCGCGAACGAGACCCTGGATGAAATCGCCGAGGTCCGCGCAGACCTGCATGGGTTGGAGGCCCAACTCGTGGAACTCCGCGGCCAGCTGGACACCCTTGGCCCGGCCACGCTGGCCGTGGAGCACATAGTGGCGTACTGGCTGAGCAGGGATCCTGCAAACCGAAAGCTGGGCGAGACGCCGGAGATGCTCGAGGAGCGGCTCATCCTCGAGATGAACCGCAGCGGCTCGGACAACTGGAGCCTCCTCCGCGAAGACCATTCGGGTTCGGACCCCATGGCGAAGGGGCCACCGCCCGCCCGGCTCCGAGGAGCCGTCGAGCGGAACATCTTGTACTGGGAGCGCCGCACGCCGCCGGCTCGGCACGAGCAAGTCCAGGTGAGTCCCAGCAAGGAGCGCCGGATCCGTTCATTCGCCGCGTGCAACGGCTGCAAACCCCGGGTGGCTCTTGAAGCCCTGCTCGACTTCGCCCTGTCGGCCGCGGGGGAGCCGGGAGTCCCCGCGTCGCAGGTCGAAGAGATCAAGGCCGCGCTGGCTGAGATTCGGTACGTCCTCGGGGGCCTCCGAACCCAGCTCCTCGCCCTCGCCCGCGACACGGGACTCGTAGGCGAACTCGTGGTGGGCCTGGCCCCGCTTCTCTCGCTGCTGTGCACGCAAGACCCAGGAATCCGGCACCCTGCTCTGCGGGGAGGGCGGCTCAGGATTGAGCCGGAGGAGCTCTATGCCCGGCTGTCCGCTTATATCTCTTCGCAAGCAGTCTCTGGGTGGGACGCGTGCGTTCAAACCCTCGACGCCCCGGTTCCGCAGGGAGCACCGGCCAAGGAAGAGCGGCTCCGACTCCGGCCGAGGGAGGGCGAGGATGCCGGGGGAGGGTCTTGACCCATATCATCCGAAGTCACTACCACCGCGATGTCGCCCGGGCGGGGCGGTACATCCACTACATCTCCCACCGGGAGGAGCACCTCCCCCGCGGACAACGTCGCGAGATTCACGGGATTGGCGAGCGCTACAAGGAAGTCGCCCGCCTGGTGCCCGACGCGCTCGACCGTGAGCGGGCCTGTCAGCGCCTCATTCAGGAGGATGCGCAGCAGCTCCGCCGACCCGTCTTCCATCAGCCCGTCTTTACCGTGGATGACAGAGCCGCCGCGGAGCTCGCCAAACTGCCCCGGGTGGCAGCCGAGCGTGAGCTCAGCGGTACCTTCACAAGGGCCATGCGGGGCACCGTCGTGGGACGACATGTCCAGGGTGTCTACGCCATCCATTGGCACGGGGGAGACCGTCGTCCGGCCCACCCTCATATCCACGCTCTTCTCAGCCCCCTACGCCGAGACGGACAGAGTCTCTACCTTTCGAAGGACGGGCTCCGAGCCCTCTGGGGATCCTGGACTCGCGAGGTCGAGCGGGGTGCCCTCCATCGCCAGGCCCAGGCTCGCCCCCTCCTCCCGGGCCGGGTGAGCGGTCCGCGGATCGACTCCTGGGTGAGGGGCACAGCCGTGGCTCAAGCCATTCGCCAGGCGCACTTTCCACGGCAGCTTGATCGGGGCCCCCTGGCGATGGCAACCAAAGCCGCCTCGCTTACCCCCGTAGTGGCGAAGTTCTTGCCGGCGGCAACCATGGCCGCGAAGCTCGCAAGAGATCCCCTGCCTACGCTTCTCCGTCTGGCCGCGGAGACGGCACTCCGGCCCCTCCCACGACCCGTCGCCGCCATCGCGCGTGCCCTCTACGGCCTGTCGCGAACCCTGAGGCCCGAACCGTGAGCGCGTTGGGCTCTCCAAGGCCCTGGCTTGGCTGGCCAAGCGAGCGTTCGCGTTTCGATCCCGCCGAAAGTGGCGAGAGCCTTCCCATTCCGAGCCTTCCGCGGGCCCTCCTCGGCCCTTCCCAGCAACGACTTCAGAGACGGAGTGCCACGCGGTCGCTGGCACGCGGCGTGCTGATCATGCTGCGAGCTGGTGCTTTAGGAGTATCGACCGACCCGACCCACGGGCCGCTGGCTGCGACCTAGGGGAGGCTGCCCGAGGACTGGACCTGACTTGGCGTCCATGAGGAGTACCGTGGCCTCATGATTTGCCCACTCGGCGGGCGCATGGCCGGGGGGCCGGAGGAATTGGCACGTGGAGCGACGAGATCTCCGTCGACGTGTTGGCCCTAGCGGCGTGAAGCGTGAACGGCGCGTCGAGGACGCCGACTACTGGATTTACTGGCAGCTTCCGAATGGGCGTTCGGGCAAGCTGGGCCCGTTTTGCCGGTTCGTGGGCCCACCCGCCATGTCCAACATGTGTGATGAGCCAGACGTCGAGGGCCTTACCGCTGTGCGCCTGCACTGGCGTACGTAAGCGCCCGCCCCCGCTGCACGAGGGGACCGAGCAGAGCCAGCCGAGGCGATTGGTTCAGACCTCATCGGACGGCCGCAGTTACAGGGCACCTGACCCACCCCGATGACGCGAGACTGTGCGGACGAAGGCTGCGAGAAGCGTGAACCGCACGTCCCAGGCTGCGGCGGTGCGGTCTTCGACGCTATCCCCTCACGTCTCGTGGGACTGAGCGATGTTGCCAGCTGAGGGCCCGGAGTCGAGGGGCCCCGATCTCCTCGACGAGCGTACTTTCGCCCAATCGGAGCGAGAGACCCGCCTCACTCTGGCGGCTGTGACGCTGGTTGGTCTCCAGGGCTACTTGCAGGGTCTCGACCGAGAGCTCTTTGCGCACGTCACGCGGGCCGCACTGCGAGCGGCAGCTCTAAGAGCAGAACGGCAGGTGCTCGAGGCTTGCCCCTGCGAGGCTCCCCAGCCGATTGCGACCGAGCAAGGGCCGCCCAGGGCGATTGGGTTCGGACAGCCACAGCAATCTGAGTCGCAGTCAACCGACTAACTGGAGACGTTGGCTCGGCAGCGCCCCGAGCTCGTCCCCGCGCCGGTGGCCGGAGCGGCAAGCGGATACACGGCTACCGGACGACGCCGGCCCCGACGCGCCTCAGGCGAGTGGCGATACTATCCCGCTGTGAGCAGACGCCTGAGGGGCAACCCGAGCACCACCGCTCTGGCCCTCCACGAGTTAGCTGGAGTGAGGAGGAAAGCATGAGGCACTGGATTTTGACCATCGTGGTCCTTGTGGGGCTTGCCCTCCGTCTGGCTGGGCAGGATGTTGCCCCACCCACGGCTCCGGCGATGCCCGTGGGGCTTCAGGGCTATAAGGTCGACCCCTCCTGGCCGCAGAAACCGGCCGGAGTCGTATGGGGCGAGATCCCGGGCGTGGCCGTCGACGCGAAGGACAACGTCTGGGTCTTCTCCCGTGAGGCGCCCCACCTGCAGGTCTACTCGCCCGATGGGAGGTTTCTGAAGACTTGGCCCGATCTCGAGCACAAGCGGGCTCACCACATCAAGGTGGACCGCGAAGGCAACATCTGGCTCTCCGACGTGGGGCTTCACACCATCCGCAAATTCACGCCCGAGGGCAAGCTCCTTCTCACCCTGGGCACTCCCGGCGTCCCCGGCGAGGACCGCACCCACATGAATCAGCCCACGGACATGGCGATCGTACCGAGCGGCGACGTCTTCGTTTCCGACGGATACGGCAACAATCGCGTGGTCCACTTCGACGGGAGGGGCGGGTTCGTGAAGGCCTGGGGCAGGCGGGGCAGCGGGCCCGGCGAATTCAACCTCCCCCACGCGATCAACGTCGACGCCAAAGGGAGGCTTTACGTGGCCGACCGATCGAACGCAAGGATCCAGGTGTTCGACCAGAACGGCACCGTCATCGAGCAGTGGCGCAACCTTCTCGTGCCCTGGAGCCTGTGGATCACGCCCCAGGACGAGATCTGGACGTCGGGCTCCTCGCCGACCTTGGCCTTCGACGCGCGGGGGATGACGGGACTCCCGCCCTCGGACCAGCTGTTCATGCGGTTGAACACTTCCGGCAAGCTGCTCGAGCTCTGGTGCCCGAGGCCGGGGGTGGACGGCCAGGAAAAGCCCGGTGAGACCAACTGGGTCCATGCCCTGGCCGCGGACTCGAAGGGCAACCTCTACGCCGGCGACATCAGAGGCCACCGGGTGCAGAAGTTCGTCCCTGTGCGGTGAGGCGCTTAACGAAGGTCCGCGGGCCGCACGGGTAGGCGCCGAATGCGCCGACCCGTGGCGGCAAAGACCGCGTTGAGGACGGCCGGGGCCACGAGGGGGACCGGCGGCTCACAGACCCCCGAAGGCTGAGGCACGGTGGCGGGAAGGAGATGCGTCTCCACCCGGGGCATGTCCCTGAGGCGCGGCACCGCGTAGTCACCGTAGCTTCCCTGCTGGACGCGACCGTTCGCGATCGTGATCTCTCCGAAGAGGACGGTCGCCAAGCCCCACACCACCCCGCTCTCGACCTGTTCCTCGACCCCCAGGGGATTCACGACCGGCCCGCAATCCACGGCGACGACGATCCGGTCCACCCTCACCGTGCCATCGGACACCGTGACCTCGGCGCACATGGCCATGTGGGTATCGCCGTCGTATACGTTGGCGGCGATGCCGCGGCCGCGGCCCTTGGGGAGCGGTTGCCCCCAGCCCCCTCTTGTAGCGGCCGTCTGCAGAACCCGACGCAGGCGGCCACGGTCGATGGTAAGGCTTCCGACGTGAAGGCTAGGGGCGTCGAGGAGGTCCAGCCGGAGCTGGTAAGGATCGCGTTTCACCGTCGCCGCCACCTCGTCGAGGAACGACTCCCGCGCGAATGTGCAGGATGGCGAGAACACGGCCCGCCAGGGACCCGACAGCACAGGCGAATCCACGAGGACGTAGTCCGTTTCGATGGCGGCTATCGCATAGGGGATGTCGTAGGCGCCCCAAGACAGATCCTGCCAAGTGGCGGGGTCCTTGGCCTCGGCCTCGGTCGGGGGAGGGAAGATCGAGAGGTACGAGCCCGCCTTGCGATGACCCCAGGCGACGAGGGCCCCGCTCGCGTCCAGGCCGGCGCTGAGGCGGTGGGCGGAGGCGGGCTGGAAGTGCCCGTGGCGCATGTCGTCCTGGCGCGTCCACATGACTTGGACGGGGGCGCCGACCGCTTTCGACACCCGGACCGCCTCGAGCGCGTAGTCGAGGCCTAGGCGCCGGCCGAACCCACCGCCGATCAGGGTCACGTTCACGACCACGGCGTCCAGGGGCAGGCCGAGGATCTTGGCCGCCTCGGAGCGCACCTCTTCCGGCGCCTGGGTGGGCGACCATATCTCGCAGCCGCCGCTCCGCACGTCGGCGATCGTGTTCATGGGCTCGAGCGGCGCGTGGGCCTGAAAGGGATATTCGTAGACCGCTTCGAGGGTTCGGGCGGCGCTGGCGAGGGCGTCGAGCCCTGCGCCGTCGCGGCGGCTCCGGCGTCCCGGACGCCCCGTGGCCTCGGCCAATCGGGCGCGGAAGGCTCCGGAATCAAACCCCGCGTTCGGTCCCTCCTCCCACACGATGTCGAGGGCCGCGCGTCCCTTCTGCGCGGCCCAGGTATCGCTGCCCACGACGGCGACGCCGCTCGGGATCTCCAACACCTGGTGCACGCCGGGGACTGCCCGGGCCCGGGAGGCATCCCAGCGCGCGACGCGGCCCCCGATCACGGGGGAGCGCTCGACCGCGGCGTAGAGCAAGCCGGGCACGCGGGTGTCAAGGCCGTAGCGCGCGTGGCCGGTCACGATTCGGGGGGCGTCCAGCCGCAGGGTCGGACGGCCGATGAGCCGAAACTCCCCGGGGTCTTTGAGCCGGGGATCTGTGGGAACCTTCAGCTTCGAGGCTGCCTCCACGAGCGACCCATAGGCGACCCGCCGCCCGGTGGGGCTGTGCACGACCTCGCCCCTCTCCGAGCGGCACTCGCTCGCCTCAACCCCCCAGCGCGCAGAAGCCGCGGACACCAGCATCTCACGGGCCGCTGCGCCCGCCTTGCGAAGGGGCCCCCAGGACCCGTAAACGCTGCTGCTCCCGCCCGTCCGCAGCCGACCAAAACTGGGTCCAGGTACCGCCTGCAGGAGGGAGACCCCCGCGAGGTCCACGTCCAGCTCCTCGGCCACGAGCATGGGCAGAGCCGTCCGGACACCCTGTCCCATCTCCGATTTGCCGACCGTGATCGTGACCGCCCCGTCGCCGTCGATTCGCAGCCAGGCGTTGGGTCTGAACACGCCCGCATCCTTGGCCACGGCCACCCTGCCCGCCCAGCCGATTTCGAGCAGGAGCGCCGTTCCGGACACGGAGGTGGCGCGCAGGAACTCGCGGCGGGTGGCGCTCATCGGCCTGCCGCCCCCGCGCGCTTGACCGCTCTTCGGATTCGCCCGTAGGTGCCGCAGCGGCACACGGAGTCGGACATCGCGGCGTCGATCTGGGCGTCGGTGGGACGGGGGTTCTCCCTGAGGAACGCGGCGGCCTGCATGATCATCCCCGGCTGGCAATACCCGCATTGGGCCACGTCTTCCTCGAGCCAGGCGCGCTGGACCGGGTGGCTCCCGTCGCTGGACAGGCCCTCTATGGTGGTGATGGAGGCGAGGGCTACGTCTGGCAGCGTGACTTGGCACGATCGCACCGCCCGACCGTCGACATGCACGGTGCAGGCTCCGCAAATCCCCACGCCGCAGCCGTACTTGGTGCCCGTGAGATCCAGCCGATCGCGCAGGATCCACAGGAGGGGCATGTCGGCGGGGGCGTCGACGGAACGGGAATCACCGTTCACTTTGACGCGAAACAGGGGCATGAGTCCCTCCCGTGGAGCCTACTTGCCGGGCGAGACGAGAGCGGGGGGAGGCCGGTTCCGTGGCCGATTGCAAAACGATGTGAGGTCGGCTTCGGCGCTCGCGTGGGGGCGGTTTTGTGTCCGCTCCCCGTCCGAATCTGTCCCCCTAGGGGGCTGGCCCGCCAACTAGTCCCGGGCTACCTCCTGGAGCGCCGTCGGCCTCGGGCGGGGGTGGGGACTCCCGAGCCCCGATCAGCCCATCCAGTGGGGGTTGAGCGCAGTCCCGTCGAACTGGTTGGTGGTCTTGAACAGCTCGTACCGCCCGGTGAGGGCCGCCTGCCGCGTCTTGGCCAGGAGCGCGGTCACTTGCCCCCGCGAGGGGGGCCGGAACGTACGCGCCGCGTCGAGGGCCTGGTCGAGGCGCTCCATGCTCTCGCAGCCCGTGATCACGACCGATGTCGGCAGGCCCAGGGCGTAGTGCAGGCACTCGACGGGAGTGACCGTCCCGCTCTTCAGCAGCAGGCCGTCGCCCATGGGCTTCATGCCCAGCACGGCGATGCCTTGCTGGACGAGGCGGGGAAGGACCAGCTTCTCGAAGCTGCGGAAGTGCGCGTCCATGGGGTTGAGCGGCATCTGGCAGGCGTCGAACGCGAACCCGTGGCTTTCC
>DATMQU010000649.1:0-8949 GCA_035566715.1 Vicinamibacteria bacterium | reverse complement strand
CACGCCGAGCGCCCACTACGAATACCGGCTGCTGGACCGACCGGAGGTGGACGCGGAGGAGCTGAACCACTTGGGCTTCGACGGCTGGCGCCTGGCCGCCGCCCTTCCCTCACCTTCCGGCGTGCGCCTCATCCTCCTGCGCCGGCTCTAGAGAACCCGACGATCCCTTAAAACGGCCGGGCCAGGGAGAGCCACAGGAGCAAGGGGAGGGCCGTGCCGAGCAGGGGCACGGCCAGGGTCGCGATCATCTCCTGTACGGCCAGGCCCCGGGCGAGGTCCTTCGAGAAGGGCGGGGCCGTGGTCTGACGGAGGCCGCGGGCGATCCAGACGTGTGCGATCCAGGCGTGAAAGGCTTCGAGCGGCACCACCAGGAAGGCCACCAGGCCCAGCTTGGCCATAAGCCAGCGGGCGTGGCCGAGGCCCCAGCCCCGATGGCGCATGAGCAGGAGGCCGGAGACGAGGAGCAGGAGCAGGCAGGCGTGCTCTAAGAGAAGCAGGGGCTGGAGACGGCGCCGGGCGGCGAGGGCGGCCGCGGCCACCCGCGGCGCGCGGGCCATCGCGAGGGCGTAAGCGGCGGCCGCGCCCACCCAGAGGGCGAGGGCGGCCACGTGGACTCCCCGCAGCAGGGTGAGGATGGCCTAGGCCCCGGGAGGGGACGTCGCGGTCCGACCGCCGCTCAGAGCTTCTCCTCCGTCAGCAGCACGTAGGTGATGCTGGCCCAGGGTATGAGCAGCTGGCTGTGCACGTGCTCCACGTCGCCGCCGGCATCGGTGATGGTGCGCTGCACCTCGAAGAGAATGCCCACCGCGTCGGAGCGGATCACCGAGCAGTTGCGGTAGATGACGTCCTGGGTCGCCACCTCTTTGAGGTGGGTCCCCATCCCTAGACCCTGGATCTCCATGCAAAGCTCCTAATCGTAGTACTCGAGGCCCAGGTGGGTGATGAGCTCTTCCCCCCGCAGATGGCGCAGCGTGTTCTTGAGCTTCATGAGCTGGATGAAGAGGTCGTGCTCGGGGTAGAGGCCGGGGGCGTGCATCGGGCTCTTGAAGTAGAAGGAGAGCCATTCCTGGATGCCGCTCATCCCCGCCCGCCCCGCGAGGTCGAAGAAGAGGGCGAGGTCCAGAACGATGGGGGCGGCCAGGATGGAGTCGCGGCAGAGGAAGTCCACCTTGATCTGCATGGGGTAGCCCATCCAGCCGAAGATGTCGATGTTGTCCCAGCCCTCCTTGTTGTCCCCCCGGGGCGGGTAGTAGTTGATGCGCACCACGTGGTGGATCTTCCCGTAGAGGTCGGGGTAGAGGTGGGGCTGGAGGATGTGCTCCAGGACCCCCAGCTTGGAGACCTCCTTGGACTTGAAGGACTCCGGGTCGTCGAGCACTTCCCCGTCCCGGTTGCCCAGGATGTTGGTCGAGTACCAGCCGTCCATCCCCAGGAGGCGGGCCTTGAAGCCGGGGGCGAGGATCGTCTTCATGAGGGTTTGGCCGGTCTTGAAGTCCTTGCCCCCAATGGGAGTACCCGTCTTTCGGGCCAGGTCGATGAGGGCGGGGATGTCGGCGGAGAGGTTGGGGGCCCCGTTGGCATAGGGGATGCCGGCCTTGATCGCGCAGTAGGCGTAGATCATGGAGGGGAGGATGTCGGGGTGATTCTCGGCCAGACCCCGCTCAAACTTCTCGATCGTAGAGTGGACCTCGCTGGCCTGCCGGTAGACCTCGGTGGAGCCGCACCACACCATGACCAAACGGGCCAGTCCCTTCTCTTTGCGGAAGCCCTCGATGTCCGCGGAGACCTGTTCCGCGAGGTCCCGCTTGTTCTTGCCCTTCTTCACGTTCTCGCCCGTCAGCTTCTTGACGTAGGCGGGATCGAAGACGGCCGGCCAAGGCTTCACCGTCTCTAGGAAAGGCTTGAGGGCTTGCAGATGCTCGGGGTTGAGCACTCCGGCCTTGCGCGCGGCCTCGTAGGCGTTGTCTCGGTAGATGTCCCAGCCCCCGAAGACCACGTCGTCCAGTGAGGCCAGGGGGACGAACTCCCCGATGCGCGGGTTGCGCCCCTCCGTCCGCTTGCCCAGTCGCACGGTTCCCATCTGGGTGAGGCTTCCGATGGGCTTGGACATGCCCCGGCGTATCGCCTCCACCCCCGCCACGAAGGTGGTAGCCACCGCCCCCATGCCGGGTAGCAGCACGCCCAGCTTACCCTCCGCCCTCCCGATGGGCCGGTTCTTCCCCGTCGTCGTCATCGATGATCCTCCGTTGCGCCTTCCGCGCGCGGGCGCGAAACGGGAGATCGTACCATGGCTCGGGACACCAACCGAAGGGGTCCGGAAGGCCGACGATGCCTCCGATGCATCCCCCGGGGACGACGCGGAGTCGACCCCCGTGGGGACAGCCTCTGCTGACTGTTTTACAATGACGGTGTCATCGGTGAGGGACATTCCATGTCCGCGGCGAGGGACGCGTCCGGGGCGTCCGAACTCCCCCCGGCCTTCTTTCTCCGCCCACGTGCCCGGAGCCGACCCGGGCCTCGTGGCACGCCCATTGCTTCGAGGCAGCCAGTGATCCATCGTGGCTTGAGGCCTTCGGCTCTTCACCGAACCCTCGCGTATGCGTGTTTGGCTTACGCTGCCCTCGGGCTCGCCTGCGTCAACGGGCAGCCCGGAACCGACACCTCCAACCCCGGTGTGCCCGGAGGGCCAACCGCCCCCACCGGCCACACCGTCGCCTACACGGATCTCCAGGCCGCTTTCACGAACGACTGCCTGTACTGTCACAACGACTTCCATGCGGCCGGAAACTATTCGATGGGCAGCCTCTCAGCGGTCCTGAAGGATGTGAGACCCTTTGATGCGGCGAGTGTCTTGGTCGTCGACACTCAGCCCGGGGGATCGATGTACCGGTATTGGACCGGGGACGCCCAGGCGAAAGCGGCACTCGTCTTCAACTGGGTGGTGATCTATGGGGCCCCCCCGAGCCAGTAGCATGCGCCCCCTGTTCTTGGTCGCGGTGTTTACCATGGTGTTCGCCTCCGGGATCGCGCGGGCCCGTCCGGCGCCTACCGTCGCACCGACCCTCGAGCTCACGACCCTCGACGGCAAGAGCGTACGGCTCACCGACTTCATGGGTCGGGTACTCCTGGTGGACATCTGGGCGAGCTGGTGTGGGCCCTGCAAGAGCTCCTTCCCGTCCTTGGACGCACTCTACCTGGAGCTCCACCCGCGCGGCCTCGATTTGCTGGCCGTGAACGTCGACGAGCGGCGTCACGATGCCGAGGAGTTCCTCTCGCACCATCCCCACCAGATGCCGGTCGTTCTCGACCCTAAGGGGCGCGTGCCCGAGGCCTTCGGCGCCGACGCGATGCCCAGCAGCTTCCTGATCGACCGGAGCGGCAAGATCCGATTCCGTCACGCGGGGTACACGCCGGCCACCCTCGAGGTCTACCGCCAGGAGATCGCTACGCTCCTGGAGGAAAACGGGAACGGGACGGACGGACTCGTAGTCATCGGTCAGAAATGAGGAAGCCTTGACGTCTCGGCTCTGCCGCACGGCCGTCCTCGCGGGCATGATGGGACTCCTCTACGCGGGGTGCGCGACCGTCCAGCCGTGGCAACGGGGCCGCCTCGCCGACCCCTGCATGACCTTCGATTCCGATGCGAGCCGGGTGGCCTACCAGACCCACTGGGAGGAGGCCCGGGAGGCCTCGGCGGGAGGTTTTGGAGTTCAGTCGGGCGGCTGTGGCTGCAAGTAAGTCTCGCCCGCGCTCACGCCTGCGGGCGTTCCTAGTTGTGGGGTTCGGTGCCTCCACCCTGGGAGGCGCAGGGAGCGTGGACTGGGCGCAGGACGAGCTCAACGTCCAGGTCCACTCGTTCCAGGATACGCGCGACGCCACGATCATCAGCCCAACGATCGATCTCGCCAAGGACTTCACCGACCGGACGAGCCTCCGAGTTAAGTTCGGCCTGGACGCCATCTCTGCGGCGTCGGACTCCTGCGTGCGTTGTCACCGACCGGGCGCAAACGACACCCGCGTCCTGGCGGGCGCCTCCTTGATCCGCAAGCTGAGCGATGACACGAAGCTCACCGTCGGGGCCGAGGTGGGCCACGAGAAGTTCTACCAGTCGACGACGGTTCTCGCGTCGATCTCCAAGAACCTCAACAAGGGAAATACGACCGTGGCGGGTGGGTATTCGTTCTCGCTCAACCGTCCGCAACTCCACCCCTCCCAGCAGACGGAGAACCAGTTTGCGAACGACGCCTATGCCTCCCTCACGCAAACCCTCACGAAATCCACGATCGCGCAGTTCGGCTACGAGATCGCTCAAATCAACGGCTACCAATCCAGTCCATTCCTCCGCGCGCTCCTCAACGGCGAACGTGTGGTCGGAGTCTCCCCGGACAGCCGGACCCGCCAGACCCTGACGGTCAGGCTCCGGCAGGCGCTGCCGCTCGATAGCTATCTCGAGACCGATTACCGGCACTACCTCGACAACTGGTCGATCCACTCCAATAGCCTCCAGGTGGGTCTGTCCCACTACGTGACCCGGCAACTCCTGGCCAATGTGTCGTATCGCTGGTACCAGCAGACGGGGGCCTTCTTCTATGCCCCCGAGTATTTCGGCAACCCGCAATACTTCACGGGCGATTTTCGGTTCCAGCCGTTCGACTCCAGCCTGTACAGTGGACGGCTGGTGCTAACGCCCCGGGGGCGCGTCCTTTGGCTCCCAGCCGGAGCGGCTCTGACCGCGGAGTACGAGTACTACCGGAGCACCACCGGGTTTGCGGCGGCCATCTTCACGGGGGGCGTCCGGATTCCCTTAGGCACAAGGTGAGGCCGCGACCCGGGAGGGGCCTCGCCTGGGTCGCCTTCGTGCTGGTCGGCCGAGCCTCGTCGGGGGGGGAGCCGCCGGATCCAGACGCGACAACCAGGGAATACCGATACCTCATGGGGACGTCGGTGGAGGTGGAGGCCTACGGAGGCTCGGGCAACGAACGGCGGGCCGCCATCGACGAAGCCTTCGCGGCGATCGCGGAGGTCGACCGGCTCATGAGCAACTACCGGGACGACAGCGAGCTCGCACAAATCAACGGCAACGCGGACCGTATAGCAGTGAAGATCAGCGCTCCCATGCTCTCCATCTTGGAGGCGGCACAGCGGGTCAGCGCCTTGAGCGAGGGAGCATTCGACATCACCGTCGGTCCCTTAGTGCGCCTCTGGGGATTTCACGACAAGAAGCCGCACGTCCCGACCCCGGAGGAGCTGGCCCGGGTGCGTCCCCTGGTCGGGTACAAGAACCTGCTCATCGACGAGAGCCTGAGCACGGCCCGCTTCGCCCGCCCCGGCGTCGAACTGGACTTGGGGGGGATCGCCAAGGGATTCGCCGTGGAGCTCGCCGCCAACGTGCTCCGCAAGCATGGTCTCACTGGGTTCATCGACGCCGGGGGCAACCAGTACCTGCTCGGCCACCCGCCGGGCAAGGACTCATGGCGCGTCGGGATCAAGAATCCCGACGCACCTGACAAGTTGCTCGGCGTGCTGGAGGTCGGGGAAGGCTCCCTCTCGACCTCCGCCCAGAATGCCAACTTCCTCACCGCGGGCAACCGGACATATGGCCACATCCTGGATCCCCGGACCCTTCAACCCTCGGACGCGGCATTGAGCGCCACCATCGTCTCCCCCGATGGAACCTTTGCCGATGCCTTGTCCAAAGTGGGCTTCATCCTTGGGCCGGGGCGTGGCCTGGCCATCATCGAGTCCTTCCCCCAGACGGCCGGTCTCATCGCCTACCGCCAGCCGGACGGCCGCGTCGGTATTGCAACCTCGCCCCGCCTCCGCGGGCGGTTTCATCCAACATCCGCGCATCCCTGACGCCGCCGGAAAGGCCTCATCGCCCACGCGCTCGCGGTCTAGACGCGCCACCGACCCGCATCGAGGGCTCGACGATGCGGCCGCACACTCGTCGGTCAGAAGGACGAGGGGGTCAGCTCCGCGGGCGCAGGCTCGGGGGAGAGCTCAGGATCCCGCGGGAAGGCGGCCGGCGTGGGTGAGGAACTCGAGGGCGGCTGCGGTCAGCTCTCGGTCGTGCCGAGGTCCCACGAAGCGCCCCTCCCCCAAGTGGTAGTGGAGGATGCCAGACCGCGGCAGGTTCTCATCCGTCTCGAACGAGTAGAACATCAGGATCCGAGTGTCACGAGGAAGGCCGCTATCGTCGAAAAAGCCAAACGTCAGGTTACGCAATGGGGACACCCATGCTGTTCCCGTCCAAGATAGGTTGATGATCCGGTGTCGCCGTTTCGCGGCGCAATCGCAATGTAGTTGGCGGGTCCTCCCTTGTCAAGATCACATTTATCCCGTCCCTGCGCGGGCGCGAAGGGTGTGACCTCCTGAAAGCCGCGTCGGGGGCGGCTTCCAGAACTCCTAAGAAAAGACTTGAGCCATTGCCGCCTGTGATCTTTCGCACGTCGGCGTCGTTCACGCGGGGTAGAGTTCCACCAGGGTCGCACCCCAGCCCCCTCGTTCGGGGGGAGCGTCCGCGAACGCCGCCACCTCGGATAGGCGGGCGAGGACCCGCCGCACCTCCGCGCGCTGCACACCGCGACCACGGCCGTGGACGAGACGCAGACGGTGGATTCCCCTCTCCCGGCAGGCCCGCACGTAGTCCTCGACCAGGGAGGGAACGTCGCGGGGAGCAAAGGCGTGCAGGTCCAATTCGCCCGTGACGGGAATCTCGACCGCGTCGTCTTCTTTCACGCCTGTGCCGCCGAGGCCACCGCCGCCGCGTAGAAGGCGGGCAGGTACTCGGAATCTCCCAGCTCGAGGCGCTTATAGGCCTTGCCGATGGGATCCCAGGCCGAGCCCCCGGGCAGCACCACCACCATCGGCCAGGGGGACAGGTCACGGAGCGGCGAGCGGGCCGTCGCCACCCATCGCCCCCCCAGGGCCTGAATCATGACCTGGCCGAGGTAGCAGCCGAACACGAAGAGGGCCTCGGCCACGTCCTCCCCCGTCAACCCCTGCTCGCGGAGCCCTTCGATCTGCTCGTCCAGGCGCTCCAAGCTGGCCGGCGAGTAGTCGAGGTCGACCTCGTTCTCCTCCCAGGAAGCCTCCACCGCGAGCTGCGCATGGTCGAGCGCATTCTCGGGGCTGGCCGGGAAGCGGAGTTGGAGCTTCATGGGGGGGCGATGGCTCCGGACCGCGTCAGACCGCGACGCCGTTGGGTGCGGGCGCGGGCGACGCCTCCCCCGGCACCTCTCCCTCGGGCTCGTAGTTGAGGTGGGGGGCCAGCCAGCGCTCCACCGCCCTCAGGTCCATGCCCTTTCTCCGGTGGTAGTCGAGGACTTGGTCGCGTTCTATCCGTCCCACCGCGAAGTAACGGGCCTGGGGGTGCGAGAAGTAGAAGCCGCTCACCGAGGCGGCGGGAAGCATGGCATAGCTCTCCGTGAGGCGGATCCCGATCTTCTTCTCCACCTGGAGGAGATCGAAGAGGGGGCCCTTCTCCGTGTGGTCGGGGCAGGCAGGATAGCCAGGCGCGGGGCGGATCCCTCGGTAGCGCTCCCGGATCAGGTCTTCCACGTCGAGCGACTCGTCCTTGCCGTAGCCCCACTCGGCGCGGGCCCGTTTGTGCAGCCACTCGGCCAGGGCCTCCGCCAGGCGGTCGGCCAGGGCCTTGACCATGATCGATCCGTAGTCGTCGTGGTCCTTTTCGAGGGCCTCGACCAATGGCCCAATCCCGACCCCCGAGGTCACGGCAAAAGTCCCCAGGTAGTCGAGAAGGCCGGTCTCGCGGGGGGCGATGAAGTCGGCCAGGGCCTGGTCGGGTTCGCCTTCCCCCTTGTCCGATTGTTGGCGCAAGGTGTGGAACGTAGCGAGGATCCCGGAGCGCGCTTCGTCGGTGTAGACCTCGATATCGTCCCCCACGCTGTTCGCGGGAAAAAAGCCGAAGACCGCGCGCGCGGTCAGGGACCTGTCCCTCACGATCTGGCCCAGCCGCCGCTGGGCGTCATCGAAGAGCTCCTGCGCCCGCTCTCCCCAGTCCTCGTTCTCGAAGATCCGCGGGTAAGTCCCCTTGAGCTCCCAGGTGTGGAAAAAGGGGGACCAGTCGATGAAGGGCACGATCTCGGCCAGGGGGACGGGATCGAGCGCATGCACGCCCCGGAAGGACGGGCGCGGCGGCTCATAGGCGCCCCAGTCGATCAGCGTTCGCCGGCGGCGCGCCTCCTCCAGGGAGAGAAGCGGGCGCTCCGTCCGCCGCGCGAGATGCTCCCGGCGGAGACGCTCCTGCTCCCCCCGGTTCGCCGCGGCCAGAGCCCCCCTCTGCCCCGGGCTCTTGAGCTGGCCCACCACCCCCACCGCCCGGGAGGCATCCAGGACATGCACCACCGGCCCGTGGTATGCGGGCGCGATCTTCACCGCGGTATGGGCCTTGCTCGTGGTGGCTCCCCCGATGAGAAGGGGTACCTCGAAGCCCTGGCGCTCCATTTCCCGCGCCACGTGCGCCATCTCCTCGAGGGAGGGCGTGATGAGGCCGGAGAGACCGACCAGGTCCGCCCCCACCTCGCGGGCGGTGGCCAGGATCTTCTCGCAGGGCACCATGACCCCGAGGTCGACGATCTCGTAGTTGTTGCAGGCCAGGACCACGCCCACGATGTTCTTGCCGATGTCGTGGACGTCGCCCTTGACCGTGGCGAGCACGATCCGCGCTTCCGCCGGCCTTGGTTCTCCCACCTTCTTCTCGGCTTCCAGGAATGGCTGCAGGTAGGCCACTGCCTTCTTCATCACCCGCGCGCTCTTCACCACCTGGGGCAGGAACATCTTTCCGGAGCCGAAGAGGTCACCCACCACGTTCATCCCGGCCATTAGGGGACCCTCGATCACGGCCAGGGGCCTTCCGTGCTTCTCCCTCGCCTCCTCGGTGTCGGCGTCAATGAAGTCCACGATTCCCTTCACGAGGGCATGGGTCAG
>DATMQU010000648.1:0-4172 GCA_035566715.1 Vicinamibacteria bacterium | reverse complement strand
TCATCACGATCTGCTTCATGTCCTTGCGCTGGCGGGCCAGGATGCGCTGGGCCAGGCGCAGGCCTTCCCGGGTGTTCGTGTAGTAGGGACCCACCCGCACCTTGGCGAGCTGGGAGAGCGGTACCTCCTCCGCGGAGTCGTGGAAGAGCACGAGGTGAAGGCTGTCCCCCGGATACTGGCTCCGGATCAGGTGGGAGAGGGCGAGGGCCACCTTCTTGGCGGGGGTGAAGCGGTCCTCGCCGTACAGGATCATGCTGTGTGAGCAGTCCAGCATGACGACGGTGGCGCAGGAGGACTGGTACTCGGCCTGGTGGACGAGCAGGTCCTTGTAGTCCACGTCGATCGGGACCTTGAGCCCCTCCCGCGCGAGGGCCGAGAGGAGGGTCCCGCTCACGTCCAGGTTCAAGGTGTCCCCGAACTCGTAGGTCTTGGACGGCCCCGAGGACTCGATGCCGGTGGCCAGGTCGCGCGTGTCGTGGCGGCCGAAGGAGGACTTGCCGAGGGAGCCCAGGAGGTCGCGCAGCGTCTTGTAGCCCAGGAAGTCCACCGCCTTCTCGGTCAGCTCGAACTTGACGGGGGGGCTGCCGGGGCCGAAGCCGCCTCCCCCCGTGGGGTCGTGGAAGGGCTGCCCCTCGCGGGTGGAGAGATAGCCCTCCCGGACCAGCCGCTCCACCGTCTTCTGCAGGAACTGCTCCAGGGCGTCCCTGTCGTCCATGAGCTTCTGGAGGTCCTCGTCGGAGAGGAGACCGCGGCGCATGAGGGCCTCGAGGATGGCGTCGTGCAGGGCCTGGAGGTCGTCCCCGTCCCACTCCCCGGGCTCGTAGCCGAAGCCGCTCTGGAGCAGGAAGTCGGAGAGCTCTCCCACCAGGTCCTCGAGGTCGAAGTCGTCCCACAGCTCGCCCTGATACCGGTGATAGCGGATGATCGCCATGGTCAGTTCACTTGCTTCTTCATCTTACGCAGACGCTCCAGCCGGTCCAGATCCATGTCCACGTCGCTCCGCCGCTCGGGGGCCATGAAGCCGCGGTCGTCGCTGCGCCCGATCTTCTTCTGGGCGTAGAGACCCTCCAGAATGAACTCCCCCGCCGAGGCCAGGAGGGGGGCGGGGTCGCCGGGCTCCACCCCCAGGAGGGAGAGGTGTTCCTGGATCCCGGGCACGCGCTCCAGCTGCACCACCACCTCCCCCGCGGGGGAATCGTCCCGGATCTTCAGGCTGCCGCCCCCTTCGAAGAAGGCAATCACGGGTCGGAAGTTGACCGAGCCCAGGTAGACGGAGAAGGCCTCCCCCACCGCTTCCCGGATCAGCTCCCGCCCCACGTGCTCGGCTCCCATCAATTCACCCTCGTACTCCAGCTCGAACTTGCCGGTCAGGGAGGGCAGCGCGGCATAGACGTCGGAGATCCGGGGCACCACCGGCGATTCCTTCTGGAGGAGGGCGCGCCGCTCCGCGTTGGAGACGACGTTCTCGAGGGCGCTGATGGGCAGGCGCTGGCTCACCCCGCTCCGGCGGTCGATCTTCTTGTCGCGGCGGGCGGCAAAGGCGATCCCTTCCACGACCTCCCGCAGATAGCGCGGGATGCGCACGCCGTCGCCGCGCGCGGTCCAGGCCTCCTGCTGGGTGATGGCCACCCCCTGCTCGAGGGTGTTCGGGTAGTGGGTCCGGATCTCGCTGCCGATGCGGTCCTTCAGGGGGGTGATGATCTTGCCGCGCGCGGTGTAGTCCTCGGGGTTGGCGGTGAAGACCATGCAGACGTCCAGGGGGAGCCGCACCGGGTAGCCCTTGATCTGGACGTCCCCCTCTTGAAGGATGTTGAAGAGGCCCACCTGGATCCGCCCCGCGAGGTCCGGCAGCTCGTTCAGGGCGAAGATGCCGCGGTGGGCTCGGGGCAGGAGCCCGTAGTGCATGGTCAGCTCGCTGGCCAGGTCGTGGCCGCCGCGGGCGGCGCGGATGGGGTCCACGTCCCCGATGATGTCGGCGATGGTCACGTCGGGGGTGGCGAGCTTCTCTACGTACCGCTCGTCGGGGGCGAGGTAAGCCACCGGCGTCTCGTCCCCCCGCTCGGACGTGAGGTCCCGGCACCGCTTGCAGAGGGGACGGAAGGGGTCGTCGTGGATCTCGCAGCCGGCGACCACCGGCAGCCGGGGGTCGAGGAGGGTGGTCAGGCTGCGCAGGAGGCGGCTCTTGGCCTGGCCCCGGAGGCCGAGCAGGATCATGTTGTGCTTGGAGAGGACCGCGTTCACGAGCTGGGGCACCACGGAGTCGTCGTAGCCGAGAACGCCCGGGAACAAGCCCTCCCCGGTGGCGAGCTTGCGCAGAAGGTTCTTGCGCATCTCTTCCCTGACGCTGATCTTCGTGCCCGAGGTGCTCCGCTTCAACTCGCCGAGGGTCCGCGGTTCAGACATGAGGGCTCCTCCGACTTGGATTATATAAGGACAAGGGCCGGCTCGGCCGTTTCTCGGGGGGAAGGGCTATTTCGTGGGCTGGGTCTTGATCATGTCCAGGAAGCCCTGGAGGGTGGTGAGCTTCCGCGCCGAGGCCGAGTAGAGCTTGGAGGAGAAGAGGGCGGTGGCGGCATGGCCGGCGAGGAGGGTGAAGAGCTCGTAGTCCATGGTGGTGAACGCCGTCTTCTGGACCAGCAGCTTGTTGATGGAGATCACGCCGATCACGGTGTCCTTGATCTTCAGGGGGATCACGGCCAGGGGCTTGTCGAAGGGGGTGGGGTCGCGCCGGGCCACGCTCTCCGCGAAGTGGTTCTCGCCCGTCTGGGCCGCCTGCCCGATCAGCCCCTGGCCCAAGGGGATGGTGGTAATGGGGGCGGTCTCCCCTTCCGAGGTCTCCAGCTCCAGATGCCCGGTCTTCTCGCTCGCCATGAAAAGGTGGAAGACCTCGGCCCCGATGAGGTTGATCACGATCTCCTGGACGATGCGCACGACCTCTTTGTAGTCGAGGGTGGAGTGGAGCTGGTAGGAGGCCACGTAGAGGTTGGCCAGGTTGTTGTTCTGCTCCTCGATCTCGATGTAGCGGTCGGCAAACTCCTTGTTCTCCTCCTCCACCTTCTTGTGGCGCGCTTCCATCTGGGCCAGGCGCTCCTCCAGCTCCCGCGTGCGCTGGGAGAGCTCCCGCACCCTCTCGTCGGCGGCGGAGGAGACGTCGGGGGCCTTGACCGCGGCCAGCTTGAAGCGCAGGCGCTCGTTCTCCTTGAGAAGCTCCTCCGTGAACTCCTTGGCCTTGGTCACGATTTGAAGGAAGTCCTGCCCCTTCTTGAAGGGGTCCTCGCTGGGCATCACGCCACCTCGATAGGGGGATTCTACCAGAGCCCGGGCCGCCGGACTCAAGTCCGATTCTGCAGCGACTGGAGCTTGCGCTGGAGAAAGGCGTTCTCCAGGGCGACCCCGGCCTGGTCGATGAAGACCTCCAGCGCCTCCAGGCGACCGAACTCCCGGCCCGTCTCCGGGTTGTCCCCGAAGAGGAGGGCGATCGTCTCCCGATGGGTGACGAGGGGGAGGAGGGCGACCGTCCCCGACTGAAAGCGGCCGATCTTCCCCATCAAGTACGCGCTCCACCTCCCCTTGGGGAGGGGCATCAGGAGCGGCTTGCCCGCCTGGACGGCGTCCTGGAAGAACGAGGGCTCGTTCAGGGGGATCACGACCTCGCGCACGAGCAAGTTGATGTTCTCCCCCTTGGGCGCGGCCCCGAAGCCCCCCAGGCCGCGGGCCTCATCGTTCTTGACCAGGAAGAGGATGGCCCGCTCGAAGAACTCCCGGGCCACCTTCATGACCAGGATCGCGATCTGGTTGGCGTCGGCGGGCTCCCGCAGGTCGAGCAGGCGCCGCTGGAGGATCGTGAACTGGCGCGAGAGCTCCTCGTGGGTGGGGGGGGAGGGCTCGGGCTGGGCGGCGGGGGCGGCCCCCGGCGGGGTCGCCTTCGGGGCGGGGGCGGGGGCCAGGCCGCGCCCCATCCGGGGCAGGATGTCCACCAGGATCTTGTTGGCGAAGGCCAGCAGGTCGGCTTCGAACTGCCGGGGGTTCAGCTTGGAAAGGCCGGGCTTGAAGACGAAGCTCTTGATGCCCATCTGCTGGGCGCGGAGCTGAAGAGAGGGGTTCAGGCTCTCCGTCATCATGAGCACGGGAGGCCGGAGGTTCATCTTCCAGAGCCGCTTCACGACCTCGAA
>DATMQU010000647.1:0-3487 GCA_035566715.1 Vicinamibacteria bacterium | reverse complement strand
CACACCTATGTAGCGGTGGTGGTGCTGGACGAGGAGGGCGTGCTGGTCGGCCGATGGGCGGGGCGGCCGGGGGTGGGGCGGCAGCGCAGCGGCCGGGCTCAGGGCCCGCCCGGCGGCGTCATCGGCCGGGCTCTCCGCCTGCGGGCGCCCCAGGTGGTGGCGGACGTGGCCCGCGACCCCGACTACCACCCCGACGTGCCGGGGACCGCCTCCGAAATGGTCATCCCCCTGCTGGACGGCCACGCGGTGGTGGGCGCGATCGATTTCCAGAGCCAGCAGCCGGCCGGGTTCGATCTCGACGACGTGGCGGCGGGGGAAGCCTTGGCCGAGTTCCTGGTGGTGGCCATCCGCAACGCGCGGCTGCTCCAAGAGGCGCGACGGCGCCAGGCCCCGGAGTGACTTAGCCCGCGATCTCGCGCCCGAAGACCGCGGCGGTATGAGCGGCCAGCCCCTCCATGACCTCCGGGAGGACCACCGGGCCCCGGAGGCGCTCCAGGCTGGTCACGCCCCGGTCGGCGATGCCGCAGGGCACGATGAGACCGAAGGGGGAGAGGTCGGGGGCGGCGTTGAAGGCGAAGCCGTGGGAGGTGACCCAGCGCGCGATGCGCACCCCGATGGCGCCGATCTTCTCCCGACCCACCCAGACCCCGGTGAGCCCGGGAACTCGTTCCGCCTCAACCCCGTGGTCCCGGCACGTCCGGATCAACACCTCCTCCAGGTCGCGGACGTAGCGGTGGACGTCCCGGCGATCGGGCGAGAGGTCCAGGATCGGGTAGCCCACGATCTGGCCGGGCCCGTGGTAGGTGACGTCCCCCCCGCGGCCGGTCTCGAACACGTCGAAGCCCCGCGCCCGGAGGGCCTCCTCGGGGAGGAGCAGGTTCTCCTTCTTGGCGTTGCGCCCGAGCGTGAAGACGGGCTCGTGCTCGAGCAGCAAGAGCGTGTCCGGGACGCGTCCCGCTTGGCGGTCGGCCACGAGTCGGGCTTGCAAGTCGAGGCCCAGGGCGTAGGGGATCCGGCCCAGCCGACGGACAACCAGGGGCGGCATGCTCAGTCGCGAATGGGGCCCCGTCCGCGACCCCGGGCCCGGGAGATCAACGGAGCGGCGCCGGGGAGCGGGGCGTCATTCCCCCAAAGGCCGCGGCGCCGGCCCGTCGGCCGGCGGCTCGTCCTAACGGGTCTCCCCCGCGGGGCTTGCCCGTCAGATCGCCCCTCCTAGGCCCGCGCCGCGAGGCACTCCCGGAGCCCGGTAGTTGACCGGCTTCTTCGTCGCCGCATCGATCTCCTCCGGCGTGAGAAGGACCGTGGTCTTCAATTGAACCGCTCCGCTGGCGTTTACGGCCAGGCTCAGGGCAATCGCGGTCGTCTGATCCGGGATCTCGGCGATCACGTAGATGTCGTGCTCGCCTAGGGCGTAGTAAGTGGCATGAAGCTTACCCCCTGCCTGCTCGACCAGCTTTTGCACTACGGCCCGCCTCTTCGAGCCACCGTCCCTGAGCAGGCCCTTGGTCCCTTCCGCGGTGTACCTGCCGCTTAGCATGTAAAGAGACATTGACCCTCCTTGTCTTCTCTGACTCTAGCGCAACGAGGGGGAGCCCCCCCCGGCCGTTGCATCCCGCACTAAGCCGACCTTCGGACGAGGAGCGTGGCCGGACGGAGGGCGCCGAAACTCACTAGTGCCCAGAGTGCGCTCGCGAGCCCCGAGCCAAGGCGCCGGATGTCCGTGCACCCGTGTTCAGAAAAGTTGCGAGCGTACTCCCGGCCATGCCGGATGTCGTCGATCAGCGCATAGCCACCCGGCTTGAGCACCCGAGCGATCTGAAGAATGGCCTTGGCCCGGTCCCCGGCCGAGTAGAGGTTGTGGATGGCGGCCCGAGAGAGCACCACATCGAACACAGAGTCGGCAAAGGGAAGCTCCCGCATGTCCGCCGTCTGGACCTCGACGCGGTCAGCCACGCCCTCCCGACGTGCGTTTTCAGTAGTCGCGTCCAGGCTGTTGCCGGAGAGGTCCTCCGCTTGCCAGATGTCGATGCCAATGGCCTTCCCGGTGGTGAGGCGACGGGCGGCGCCGACCAGGAGCAGGCCCCGGCCACAGCCAACGTCCAGGACGCGCTCGTTTCCCTTCCAGGTGAGCCGGTCCAGCAGCCGTTCGCGCTCCCGGACCTTGCCCACCTTGCCGCTCCACAGCATCCAGGCTCCCATGAGACTGCAGCCGAGGCCGAGCGAGAGGCCAGGAGGGCCCAGAACGAAGTAGACCTTCTCGCTCGGCAACGGCAGAACGAGCACGCCCGACCAGAGGCCACTGGCCTTAAGAGCCCAGACACCCAGTCCGCACGCGCCCGCGAGGAACAGGTTCCGCACCACCTTTGGGGCGTCGATGCCGTAGTCGGCTTGCGCGGCCGGGCTTGGGGTCATCTGTCGGCTCCCCGTCCTCCTGAGCAGTCGGGCCAAAAAAGGGGTCCGTCGCCAGCGCGCGGTGACCTATCCCGTCTCGGCCCGGAATCGGAAACCTCTGCCCGTCAGAGCGCGCTCTCGTCGAACTCCTGGAGGCCCCTCTTGACGTGGGCCATGAAGCGGTCGGCCTCCGCCCCGTCCACCAGCCGGTGGTCGAAGCTGAGCGCGAAGTAGGCCATGGTCCGGATGGCGATGGCGTCGTCCCGAACCACCGGCCGTTTCTCGATCGTGCCCACGCCCAGAATCGCCACCTGCGGCTGGTTGATGATGGGGGTGCCGAACAGGCTCCCGAAGACGCCGGGGTTGGTTATGGTGAAGGTGCCCCCCTGCACCTCCTCCACCTTGAGCCGCTTGCTGCGGGCGCGCTCCGCGAGGTCGTTCACGGCCCGGGCCAGGCCCAGGATGTTCTTCTCGTCCGCGTTGTGGATGACGGGCACGATCAGGCCCCAATCGAGGGCGACCGCCACTCCGATGTTGATGTCCTTCCGGTACAGGATGTTGTCGCCTTCGATGCTGGCGTTGACGACGGGGAAGGCCTTGAGGGCGTCCACCGTGGCCTTGAGGATGAAGGGCATGTACGTGAGCTTCACGCCGCTGCGCTCCTCGTAGCTCTCGCGGTGCTTCCGGCGCAGCTGGTCCGCCCGGGTCATGTCGATTTCGAAGACGGTGGTGACATGGGCGGAGGTGCGCTTGGAGGCGATCATGTGCTCGGCCGTCTTGCGGCGGATGGGCGACATGGGCACGGCCTCGACCCGCCCTCCCGGCGTGGGGGGCGGAGCCGGGGGGCGAACGGGGGGGGCGGGGGGAGGCGCGGCGGGCGAGGGGGCGGGGGCCGGCCGGCCCTCGATGTGGCCGAGGATGTCCTGCTTGGTCACCCGACCCGCGATGCCCGTCCCCGGGATCTGGCGGATGTCCACGTTGTGCTCGGCCGCGATCTTGCGCACCACCGGCGAAGAGCGGGTCTGGCGCAGCTCCTCGACCGTCATCTCGGCCCGCGGCTTCTCGCCCTGGGGGGAGGGCGCGGGAGGGGGAGCCG
>DATMQU010000646.1:0-17952 GCA_035566715.1 Vicinamibacteria bacterium | reverse complement strand
CAGCCCGCGGTAGCGGGCCAGCTCCGCCTCTCCCAGCATCGCCACCTGCCGCGCGTCCAGGGGCAGCAAGTAGACGTGCTTCAGCATCCAGTTGTAGCGTTCCTCCCCCATGGGCGCGAACTCCGCCATCTCCGGGAGACGCTCCTCCAGCCCGCGGGCGAACTCCTTCAGGGCCCCAAGGGCGCGGTCGCGGGCGGCCACGAGCTCGGCCCGCTCGACCGGCGAGAGGTCGCCGGCCAGGGCCATGAGGCTGTCCACGAACAGGCCGTCCATGGCGCGGGCGGACTCTATGGCCAAGCGGGCGTAGAGGCGGACGGGCCGTGTGAGCGTGCGCCGCCCCTGCTCGAGCAGGGCGGGCATGGCCTTGAACCGCGCGGTGGCGGACAGGGCGCGGGTCCGGGGGGCGTCGTAATTCTTCTTCAGGAGCGAGAAGATCGCGTTGCTGCACTCGCTCACATACGTCTGAGGGTCGGTCTCCGGCCGTGCACGCTCGCGGTCGAAGAAGTCCTCCCCCTCGAGCTGGGCCAGGAGCAAAGCGCGGTCGATCCGGTCGTCGCGCGGCCAGGCGTCGGCGGGGAAGGCCCGGACCTGAGCGATCAGCTTCTGCACCCGATCCCGCCGCGCGCGGAGCGCCTCTTCCGTGTAATCCGTGAGGCGGTCGTCGCCGGTGTGGAGGCCCTGCTCGCTGCTGGCCACGGGGAACTCCTGGTTCCGCCAGCGGTAGTACTCCCCCGCCAGGCGGCGGAGAGCGCCCGCGGGGTGTTCGTTTTCAGCGGCGGGGGCGGGGTCGACGAGGTAGGCGAGCACAGGCAGGAGCAACAGGCGACGCTTCATGCGACCTCTCAGGGCGGAAGACGTTCCGCCGACGGGCTCAGGCCTCGCGCGGGCCGGAGGCGGCCACGGACTGGGTGCGAAGTTTAGTGGACGGGTGGGCGGGCCGCCACCGCCACGAGGGTGAACGTTGGCGCGACGGCCCCCCCCTGCAGGCGTCGCTCCGCAGCCTTTGTTGGCAGAAAGCCGGACAGCTCAGGGCTGGCCTCAAGGCAGCTTGCCGGGCACTCCTTTCCCGGAAGGACTAGTGGATGCTCCTCTCTCTGGTCCCCGCCCGGAGGTCTCTACCCCCGAACACCCTGCCTCCCGCCCTCCGACCGGTCGGGGCCGCCTCAGGCCACCGCCACCAGGGGAGGTCAGGCGGCCGACCAAGAGGGCCTCCGGGTCCGGTCGACTCCCCTCGAACGAACAGGACGGCAAGGGGTTCGGGCAGTGCACTCGCGGCTCGCGGGAGCCGGATGTCGTTCAAGGGGACGGGGGCGAGCTTCCCACGAGAGGCCCCGGGGCGCGCACCCCTGCGCCGGGCGAGTCACGAAAATCGCGGTGGTCGCAGGGGGAGGAGCCGCGGAGGGAACTGGCACGACACTTGCTTCGTAGTGAGACATGAGGAGGTTTGAAGACCATGACGAACGGAGGCCGGACTCTCACCTATCTCGGCATCGCCCTTGTAGGTGGCGTTGCCGGAGCTCTTGTGGGTCTCTTGACCGCGCCCGCCCGGGGCATCGAGACGCGGCGTCGGCTGGGTGACGGGGCTGACGCTGTGGTCCGCTCGGGACACTACGCTATCGAAGGTGTGGCGGACTACCTGCAAGAAACCACGCGGAAGCTCAGCCGAGTCGTCAACGGCTGATCGTACCTAAGGAGCCCGAGGTTATCTTTCGTTCCCTTCCCTCCCGGTCCACCGAGTAGGATTCGAGGCGTTCGGCGCCTGGCTTCATGGGTTCCCCCTGCGAGGGGTGTCAACCCCGCGCGGCGCGCTGCCGCCAAGCTACGTTTCCACCCCCCCGGAATGCGCTAACGCATGTTCGACCGCACCCGCGGCACTCTTAAGAGCGTGTCTCGCGGGCGCGGTGCCTGTGATACACTCGCTGCGTCGGGGAGGTTCGTTCTCTCTTGTCCAGAGCCGAGGGCCGTGAGCCCGGTGGGCAAGAATCGTGAGTTCAGCCCGGGCGATCCAAGATAAGACCGTGGCCGGTAGCAGTCCTGCTTTGAAGGCTCCCTGCGCCGCCCCCCCGCGTCCGCCACGCCTCGAAGAACGGAAAAACTTCGATATGCTGGGGAGGACGAGGGAGCGAGCCCTAAGGGACATCGTGGACGGCAAGCTGCCCACCCATCCCCGCCCGGAGAGGTTCCTTCCCCAGAGGAGACCCGCGGATGTCCGGTAAGAAGAGCAAGAAGTCGAAGCACCGGCACGAGAAGGAAAAGAAGAAGTCCAAGGAGAAGGCGAAGAAGGAGAAGAAGGCGAAGGTCGCGGTCCGGGCCAAGACCAAGGCCCCCCCCGCGGCCCTGAAGGCCGCGCGGCCGCAAGCCGCCGGACCTCCGACCGCCACTGCCCCTGCCGCCAAGCCTTCGGCCCCCGCCCGGCCCCCCCGTAAGGGGGGAAGGAAGAGCTCGCTCTCCCAGCGGCGCGGCCCCGACGGCCAGTTGCTCGCGCCCGGCGAGCTGCTCCTCCCGGGCGGCCCCCAGCGGGGGGAAGAGATCCAGTACCTCTTGCGGGGCTCCGTGGCCGCCGAACACGCGGCGGGCGAGGCTGGCGTGAACGAGATCGTCGGCAAGAAGGGCGCCCCCGACACCGAGAGCGACCGCGCCGAGCTGCGGCGCTTCGCGGAGGGGATGGCGCAGCGCTTCGAGAGGGGGACGATCGAGCCCCTGCTCCCCACCCGCGGGACCGTGCGCCGGAACTTCCAGGGCGTGGTGGAGCGGGCGAAGCACCGCCGCCGGGAGATCGGGGCTTTCCTCCGCGGTTTGGACCTGGGCCGGACGGAGACCTCGCACATGGACTCACATGGAGAGGCCAGCCTGCAGAGCCTCATGGAGTGGGCGGCCCGCCTCGAGAACCTGACCGAGGCCGACGAGCCCGACCAGGCGGACTACAACCAGTTCCACCGCGGATTGGACCAGCTCGAAAACACCACCGAGGCCCTGATCATTGACGTGGAGCTGACCCTGCGGCGCCTGCGCGATCGGAACCGGGCTTCCTAGGTTGAGCGCGGACACTCCCCCCCCCAACGCGGACGCTCCCGAGCAGCCGGCCCAAGGGGAAGAGCCCCGGCAGACCACGCCCTTCCTGGTTCTTCAGTTCTTCGTTTTCCCCCTCGCCATCGTGGCCGTGTGCGTGGCCGTGTTCGTGGTCTTCGGCCTCATCGCGGGGGAGAGCCGGGGCGCGCGCGACTACCTGGCCGAGGTGCGGGGGGGGAGCGCCAATCGCCGCTGGCAGGCGGCGTTCGAGTTGTCCAAGGTCCTCCAGGCCCGCAAGGATCCCGCCCTCTCCGACCCCCACTTCGCGGAAGAGGCGGTGCGGCTCTTCCGGGAATCGGGAGGGGATGATCCGCGGGTGCGCCGCTACCTGGCTCTGGCCCTGGGCCGCCTGGGCGACCCCCGGGCGGTGCCTGCCCTGCTCGAGGCCGTCGAGGAGGGGGCGGACAAGGAACGGCCGATCGACGCCGAGATCCAAATCTACGCGGTCTGGGCCCTGGGAGCGATCGGGGACGCGGCCGCGCTTCCCAAGCTCGTCGCCCTCGCGGACGGCGCGGATCCCGGGCTGCGCAAGGCCGCCGTCTACGCGTTGGGCGCCTTCCCTGGTGAAGTGGCGCAGGCCGCGCTGGTCAAGGCGCTCGGCGACGCCACCGAGGACGTGCGCTGGAACGCGGCCGTGGCTCTGGCCCGGCGGGCCGAGCCGCGGGCGGCTCCCATCCTCCTTGAGATGATGGACCGCACCCATCTTGCGGAGGTGGACCGGCGCCTGCGCGAGACGGGCCTCCCCGACGGCCTTACCCCGGAGCAGCGTGAAGATGCCATGCTGCAGGGCGTGGCGGCGGCGGCCGCTATGCCGACCCCCGCCCTCCGCGCCGCGCTGGAGAGGTTGCGCGACGGTGATGAGAACCTGAAGGTCCGAGAAGCCGCCCGGCGGGCGCTGGCCCGACCGTGAGGGGCGCGCTCGAGATGGCGTCCGCGTTCGCGAGGCTTGACATCAATCCCGCCGTGCGTAGAATGCCGCTACCTCCAGTGCCTACTTGGGATTACCAGCTTACAGAAGAGGCTTCCCATGTCTGACGGCAAGGACTCCGCGCCCGTCGGTGCTCCCCCCCCTGCCGCGGCGGCCGCCCCCGAGGTGAAGGAAAAGGGCGGCCTCTCCCGGCGGCTCTTCATGTGGTCCTTGCCCCTGGGCTGGACGGCCTTCGCCGCCGCCAGCGCCTCTGGCTTGATCGCCACCGCGCGCTCCCTTTTCCCGAACGTGCTCTTCGAGCCGCCGCAGTCCTTCAAGGTGGGCTTCCCCGGGGAGTACAACGTGGGTGAGGTGGACACTCGATGGAAGGACGCCTTCGGGGTGTGGATCGTGCGCAACGCCGAGGGCTTTTATGCCCTGATCGCGGTCTGCACCCACTTGGGGTGCTCCCCGAACTGGCTGGCCGCCGAGAACAAATTCAAGTGCCCCTGCCACGGGAGCGGGTTCTACATGAGCGGTGTCAACTTCGAGGGCCCCGCCCCCCGGCCTCTGGAGCGGGCCTCGATCGTGCTCGCCGACGACGGGCAGATCCTGGTGGACAAGTCGGTGAAGTTCCAGCAGGAGAAGGGGGAGTGGGATCTCCCGGGTGCGTTCTTGAAGGTGTAGTCGAGAGTCTCTAGCGAGGGTTCATGGCCACCAAGCCCCCCGAGCCGTTCCTCTCCCGTACCTGGGACTACATCACCGAGACCCAGATCTGGAGGTCGATCTTCCGCCACGGCCTACCCGCGACCAACCGGAACCGGGTCCTGGTGGTGATGACCAACGTCTTCCTTCACTTGCACCCGGTGAAGATCCGCAAGAGCGGTATCCGCCTGAAGTTCACCTGGTGCATGGGAGGCTTGACGTTCTTCCTGTTTCTGGTGGAGACCTTCACCGGTCTCCTCCTCATGTTCTACTACCGGCCCACCGTGGCCTTCGCCTACATGGACATCGTGGACCTGGCGGAGCAGGTGCCCCTCGGGATCATGCGCGAGATCCACCGCTGGGGGGCTCACGCCATGGTCATCACCGTCTGGCTCCACATGTTCCGGGTCTTCATGACGGGCTCCTACAAGCCCCCCCGGGAGTTCAACTGGAACGTGGGCGTGATCCTGCTCGTCTTGACCCTGCTCCTCTCCTTCACCGGCTACCTGCTCCCCTGGGACCAGCTCGCCATCTGGGCCATCACGGTGGGATCGAACATGGCGCGCGCGACGCCCCTGCTGGGAAGCGAGGGACCGGGCTCGCAGCTGCTGGTGCTGGGGAGCGTGAAGATGGTCCATGCGGGGTCCGACGCGAAGTTTGCCCTCCTAGGCGGGCGTTTCGTTGGGGAGGGAGCGCTGCTCCGCTTCTACGTCCTGCACTGCGTGGGCATTCCGCTCGTGGCGGGGATCCTGATGGCGGTCCATTTCTGGAGGGTCCGGAAGGACGGCGGCATCTCCGGGCCCTTGTGAGGGTCGAAGCGTGGTCGAGGCCCTGAAAGGCGTCATCAACCTCCTCACCGCCCCGGAGATCTTCATCTCCCTGGCCGCCGTGTTCTTACTCCTCTCCTTGCGGTTCCAAGCCTTCTGGAAGCCAAGGGTGGCGGGCACGGTGGGGATCCTGGCCGTGCTCTTCGTGGCCGTCTCCATGCTGGATCCCAACTTCGCAAAGATCGTGAAGAAGCCGGACAACATCCCCATCGTAGCGATGCTCTTCCTGGTCGGCTTCTTCACCTGGCTCGCCATGTGGCAGGCCCAGAGAAACGACGAGCGCACGGCGCGGGGGGAGAAGCCGATCGAGGCCAGCAACGGGGAGGGGGAGAAGACCTGGGTCTGGCCGGACCTCGTCTACACCGAGCTTCTCTGCATGGTCATCGGGATGATCGTGCTCGTGATCTGGGGCATGGCCTTCCACGCCCCCATCGAAGAGCCGGCCAATCCCGCCCGCACCCCCAACCCCAGCAAGGCCCCCTGGTACTTCCTCGGCCTCCAGGAGATGCTCGTCTACTACGATCCCTGGCTGGCGGGCGTGGTCTTTCCCAGCCTCATCATCGTGGGCCTCATGGCCATCCCCTATCTCGACACCAATCCCAAGGGGAACGGCTATTTCACCTTCGCGGAGCGGAAGACGGAGGTCACCCTCTTCCTCTGGGGCTTCCTCATCCAATGGGTGCTGCTCGTCATTCTGGGCACGTTCCTGCGGGGGCCCAACTGGAACTTCTTCGGACCCTACGAGTACTGGGACGTCCACAAGCTCCTGGCCCTGAACAACGTGAACCTCTCGGAATACGTGTGGATCCGGCTCCTGCACTCCCCCCTTCCCCAGAACATGTTCGTGCGGGAGCTGCCGGGAATCCTGGCCGTCCTTTTCTATGTGGTGGTGCTGCCCGGGATCCTGGCCAAGACCGTCCTCAAGCGCTTCCACGAGAAGATGGGGCCCTGGCGCTTCGCCGTCTTCGTGATGCTCTTCCTGGGCATGTTCGCCCTCCCCATCAAGATGATCCTGCGCTGGACGGTGAACCTGAAGTACATCGTGGCCATGCCCGAGATCTTCTTCAACATCTAGGGTCCGAGGAGCCCCATGCCCGCTAAGATCGAACCCGGCCGCGATCCGGACATGGTCAACCGGACCCAGAAACTCAACCTGGTCTTCGCGCTCTCCTCGATCGGCATGCTCCTGGTCTTCTCCCTCATGATCTGGGCGGACTACGACCGGGAGTGGAAGGCCTACCAAAACAAGTACAACGCCCTGGAGGTCAAGTACACCGAGCAGCAGATCCAGGAGGCCCTGGGCAAGGTGGACGCCGCCCGCCGCCAAGCCATGCAGGCCGAGCTCCTGCAGGGGGACAAGGAGATCGCGGCCCACCGGGCGGACTTGCGCAAGGCGGAGGGCGAGGTCGAGAGGGCGCACGGGACCTGGTACGGCCTGGACCAGGAGTACCGATTCACCAAGGCCAACATCGACGTGAGCCGGTACGTGTACGACGAGGCGGCCCACCGCAACGAAAAGAGCGCCCCCCGCAAGAAAGCCGCGCTGGACGCGCTCGAGAAGCGGTGGGGCGATCTGCGCGTCCAAGTGGAGGACGCCAAGGCCAAGGAGGACGCAGCCAAGGCGCGGGTGGCGGAGCTGGAGGCCACCAAGCTCGACGCGGAGAAGAAGCAAAAGGAGCTCTTCACGGAGCGCGACCGGCTGGAGGAAAAGCTCCGGAAGATCCAGCCCAACTGGGTCTATTTCGTCCGGAACCTGCCCATCCTCGACCTCGCCAACCCTTCCCTCAAGATCAACCAGATCATGCCCGGGAGCCTGGTCGACGACGTGAACTTCTCGGGCACGCCCAAGGTGGACCGCTGCACGACCTGCCACCTGGCCATCGACAAGAAGGGGTACGAGAACGCGCCCCAGCCCTTCCGCACCCACCCCGACTTCGAGACCTTCCTCCGCGGCCCCCACCCCATCGAGAAGGTGGGCTGCACGGCTTGCCACCAGGGACGGGGGCGGGCCACGGGCTTCCAGAACGCGGCCCACACCCCATCCACGCGGGAGCAGGAGAAGGAATGGGGCAAGTACACCCACAGCAAGGAATACCAGGAGCTCCGGTTCTGGGATCTGCAGATGATGGCCCGCGGCCACACCGAATCGCAGTGCCTGAAGTGCCACTCGGGCGTGGTGGAGGTCCCCAAGGCGGAGCATCTCAACACCGGCATCCTCCTGATCGAGAAGTACGGCTGTTTTGGCTGCCACAAGATCAAGGGCTGGGAGGGCCTGCGCAAGGTGGGGCCCGACCTCACCCGGGTCGTGACCAAGACCGACCCCGAGTGGATCGTCCGCTGGATCAAGGAGCCCCGTGGGTTCCGCCCCACCCGCATGCCCCAGATCTGGGACGTGCGCCTGGACGAGACGGCGGGCCAGAAGGCGCGCAACGACACGGAGGCGAGCGCGGTGGCCGCCTACGTCGTGACGAAGTCGGCCAAGGATGCCTACCCCGATCCCCCCCGGGGGGATCTCGTGGCCGGACGCAAGCTCTTCGAGACCGTGGGCTGCCTGGCCTGTCACCGGGTGGGTGACGACCGGCGCGGGATCGTGGGGCTGGAGGCAGCCGCCTTCCGCGAGCACGGACCGAACCTGGCGGGCACGGGCAGCAAGGTGAAGGCGGGCTGGCTCTACGCCTGGGTGCGCAACCCCAAGGCCTACTGGCACGACACCAAGATGCCCAACCTCCGCCTGAGCGAGAAAGAGGCCGCGGACGTCACGGCCTACCTCATGAGCCTCAAGAGCGAGGCCTTCCTGGCCCGGCCGCGCCCGTCCCTAGACAAGAGCCTCCGAGACGAGATCGTTCTCGAGTACCTGAAGGCCCAGTACACGGTCAAGCAGGCGGACGAGCAGCTCGCGGCCATGGGGGACCAGGAGCGGACGCTCTTCCTGGGCGAGAAGACCATCGGTCGCTACGGCTGCTTCGGCTGCCACACCGTTTCCGGCTTCGAGAAGTCCTCTCCGGTGGGGGTGGAGCTCACCGAAGAGGGATCAAAGCTGGTGGAGCGGCTCGACTTCGGGTTCGAGGAAGGCCGGATCGCGAACACGCTGCCCGCCTGGGTTCACCGCAAGCTGATGGAGCCCCGGGCTTTTGACCACGGTAAGGTGAAGCGGGCGGATGAGCTGCTCCGGATGCCCAAGTTCCACTTCGCGCCCGAGGAGGCGGATGCCATCGTCACCGGCGTGATGTCCTTCACCAAGGAGCAGGTGCCGCTGGCCGCGCAAAAGCAGATGAGCGCGGACGAGAAGTACATCGAAAAGGGCCGGCGCCTGGTCCGCAACCTCAACTGCCAGGGCTGCCACCAGATCGGCGCCAAGGGGGGAACGATCAAGGCGGTGGTGACCGACCAGCTCGAGAGCTCGGGGGGGGACGTGCTGCAGGCGGTGGCCCTCTCCCCCCCCATGCTCTACAACGAGCAGTCCCACTCGGGCGAGGGGGCGCGGGTCCAGACCCCCTGGCTGCACGGCTTCCTGAAGGACCCCTCCAACAAGATCCGCCCCTGGCTCCAGATCCACATGCCCACGTTCGATTTCGAGGAGGAGGAGGTCAACGCCATCACGAGGTACTTCGCGGCTATGGATGGCGTCCCCTACCCCTACGAGCCGAAGCCCAAGCTGGACCCGGTCCTGGTGGCCACGGGCAAGGACCTCTTCGGCCGCTGGCAGTGCGTGCGCTGCCACGTGGTGGCGGGCAAGCTGCCGAGCCAGGAGCCCGCGAACATGGCCCCCGACCTGGCCAAGGTTCCCGAGCGGCTGCGCACGGCCTGGATTTCGCAATGGCTGGCGGATCCGGGCCGGATACAGACCGGGACCCGGATGCCCTCCAACTTCCCTGTCGATCCGTCCGAGAACGCCTACCCGGACATTCTGGGCGGGGACCAGAAGAAGCAGATCGAGGCCGTACGGGCCTATCTGCTGAGCTTGGGCCCGCCGCCGGGCGCGCGCGTGGCAGAGGCGCGTTGACCGCGGAGAAGGACACCCCGCCCACCCCACCCTCGTACGCCTACACCCTGGTCGTCGGGCCCGACAGTCGGGATCGGGCCTGGATCGAAGCCACCCTCATGCGGGGCGGCCTGGAGGTGGCGGCCTCCACGGAAGCGGATCTCATCGCCGAGCCCGACATCGTCCCCCCGCATCTCCTGGTCCTGGACGACACCTCCGGGCACCCCCAGCTCATCGAGACCTTCCGGCGCCTGCGGAGCCATTCCGCCCTCGGGGGCGTCCCCTTCATCATCCTGTCCTACGACGCCGGCATCGAGACGTTCTCCGACGCCATCAGCAAGGGAGCGGCCGCCTATTTGCTGAAGCCGGTGAGCCCCGAACAACTGGTGTCGGTGGCCCACAAGATCTCCGGCTGGCTGTCCTCCAACGACCGCACCGAGAAGCGCCGCCGGCGCCGCCGTCCGTTGGTGCTGAGGGTGGACATCGACATCCGGGCCCGCCGGATCAGGGTTCCCGGCCAGACCATGGACGTGAGCAGCAGCGGCTGCCGGGTGGAGCTAAGGGAGCCCGTGGAGGTAGGCGACGTGGTGCGGGTCATCCTCCACGGCCCCTCGGAGACCACCCACCTCGCCCTCGGAGCAGAAGTGCGCCAGCATCACATGCTGGAGGACGGCACCCACGTGGCGGGCATGAGGTTCACGGGCACCACCGCCCTGCTGGCGGCGAAGCTCTTGGGCTTCGTGCATACGGGGGCGACCTAAGGCCTTAGGCCCACGGGCCAGAGCGAGCCTCTCGCGGGCTCCGCCTTGGAACACTTCTAGGCGTTTTGTCGCACGAGGCGCTCCGTGTCGACGTCCGCGGGATGGAAGCTCTCGACGCGCAGTTCCTGCAGGGTCACATCTTGCGGGGCGCCAACGGTCGTCAGGGTGGTGAAGAAGCGCGCCTTGCACTCACCCAGCCTTATCTCGAGGGGCAACACCAAGGACGGAGCAGCCTCGAGGTCAGGCTGACGCCAGTCTGCCGGAACACCTTCCGTCGCGAGGAGCTCCTGCAAGAGGGCACCCGCCGCCTCATTGCCGTTCCAGAGGACTTCGCGGTTCAAGCGTCCGAGGATTTCGCGCGCGACCCGGGCCCAGTTTTCGATGTGAGGCCGGAAACCCCGGGGGTCAAAGAGCAATCTCAGGGCGTTCGGCCGAGGCCGCGGGATGAATGTCAGGGGCGCGGGCGCCTTGGCGGGCGCCCGCATTCCGGCGAGTAACCCCGCGTACGGCGCGTTGACCATCACGATGTCCCACTGCCGGTCTACGGCAACGGCGGCGAAGGGTTCGTGCTGGCGCAGTATCAGCTGGAGCGCGTGCCGCATGCCGTCCATCTCGGGGTCGGTGAGGGATGTCTCCCGGTAGACGGCGGCAAAGCCCGCCGCCTGGAGAAGCAGGTTCGATTCACGGAAGGGAACATCGAGAACGCCGCTCAGGCGCAGCAACATCTCCCGGCTTGGCTTCGCGCGGCCGCTCTCAAGAAAGCTCAAGTGCCGAGGGGAGACATCGGCGGCCAGGGCCAGCTCGAGCTGGCTCAGTCGCCGAGCCTTCCTCCACTTCTTGAGGAGAGGTCCGATCCTAGGTTCCTGTTTGTCTGCCTCCGTTCCAGCCTTCATAGCAACCAGGGTAGCTGGTCGAGCGGCCGCTCGCCATTACCTCTCAGGTAATTGAAACGGGGACCCCAGCATCCGATCTTGTGAGAAGAGGCGCTGGGCTTCCCGGTGACCATGGGCCTGAGGAACCGAATGTGCTTCTCGGTGGCCAGCGCGGGCCTTATGGGGCAAGCAAGAATGCCCGCCCTTTCCTGATGTCATCAGCACGTAGAACCCCTTTCGCGCGGTGGAAGCGAATCGTCTTGCTGGTCGCCGCCTTTTCGCTCCTGGTGGTCACGTTCGCGGTCGTGTGGCTCCTGATGGCCCCCTATGCCGACCTGCGGACGGACTCAATACGGGAGAAGGGGTTAGACCCTGCGCTGGCCGCCCGCGGGCGAGAGTTGCTCCTCCTGGCCGCGCGCTCTCACGGACTGGAGGCCTGGCAGAAGCATCGCTCTTTCGAAGTCACCGCTGTCGACTCCTGGCCCTCGGGAAGCCCCTGGTGGCCGGCATCACCCCAACGCTTCCATGCGCAGCGGCGCTTGGGCACCTTCACTTCGCGAGTAGAGCTGCTGGATGGCGCTCACCAGGGGGAGATCTGGGGCATTCAAAGCTGGGCCTCTTACAAGAGACAAGGCCCCACCGAAGCCCGCTTCGCCCCCGACCGCGCGATCGAGTTCTACCTTCCCACGCTTCAATACTTTGACGAGCTTCCGTTTCGCATGCTTGCGGCGCCCGTCGTCCTCTACGCGGGCGAGGGCCAATATCTTGGGACAACGTATCAGAGAGTGTTTGTGACCTGGGGCTCGCCGGCGCCCCACGCGGAGCACGATCAGTACGTCCTCTGGATTAATCCTGCAACCAGCCTCATCGACGTCGTCCGTTACACGCTGCGGGACGCGGTGCCGCTCAGTTCCCCCTTGATGCGCCCTTTGATGAAGGTGTTTGCCGCCGGCACCATTCACTACGGCGCCTATCGGCGGGAGGATGGTGTCATGGTCGCTTTCGAGCAGACCGTCACGCTGCCACCACCCGAGGGAACCCGGCGGCCGCTAGAGGAGAACTACTTTCACCGCATTGTTATCGAGAGCGCCCGCTTCGACGGCTTCGACCCCGAGCTGCTCGAGGTGGATCCCACGCGGACGGAAATTGGGGACGCCAAACCCTGAGGGCGCGATGCGGGGCGGACCACTGCCCCCGCCACGTTGGTCGATCCTTTTGGGCCTAGGAATGCGCGGTCGCCATTCCGCCTGAGCGATCTCCGCGCCGCCGCATCCGTCACCGCCCAGACCACGCCCACGGACGGGCCCGGGGCTCGTGGATCGTCTCGTCGAGGTCGAGAAGCGGCCGCGTCCACGCGGGTCGCCAAGACGTGGTCGGTCGGCCCCTCAGAGTCGCTGCTCGATCTCTTGCACGAGGGCGGAGAAGAGCGTGACCACGTCCTCGTTGGCCCTCCGCAAGCGGGTGGCCAGGCGCTCGGCCACGCGGCGGGTGACGGCCAGGCCCGCGTCCGGATAGCGATCCCCGAAGGCCAGGAAGCGGTCGCGGCCCACGACCAGGAACTCGCAGTCCGTCTCCGCGATGACGGTGGCGGAGCGGATGTCGCGGTCGAGGAGGCTGAGCTCGCCGAAGAAGTTTCCCTCCTTGAGGACCCTCACCGTGTAGGGGTCCCGGTAGGGGGTAAGCTTCTCCGTGCGCACGCTTCCCTTGAGGATCACGAAGAGCTGATCTCCTTCGCTCCCCTCCCGAATGACGGTGTCGCCCGCGTGCGCCTTCTTGACCTCGGTGATCTCCGCCAGATGCTCGACCGCGCTCTCGGTCAGCCCCCCGAAGAGCGGGCAGGCGAGGAGCCCCTCCCTAACCTCTCCGCTCATGCCGCGCCTCCCCTCCGCCGGCCAATGATGATGGCCCGGGCGTGCTCCGGGATGACGTAGCCGTCGGGCGGGTTCAGCACCGGCTTGTTGGAGACGAGGTCCTTGACCCCCCGCAGGTTCTCCAGCAGGGTCGCCACATCCTCGGTCTTCTGGGCCGCCCGCAGGGCCTGCCGCTTTATGGCCAGCGACTGGCCGGTGTTCTCGAGAACGCCGATGAGGAGGTCGCCGCCCGCGGCCTTGAAGTGCGCGGCCAGCTCCCCGAAGGTCTTGCCCACGAGCTCGGCCGGGATGGAAACCGTGGCCATGCCGTGGGGGTCCTTGATGTCGAGAAGGTCGTGCAGGACCTGGGAGAGGCCCGCGGAGACGGAGGCGTTCACGAGCATGAAGCGGCCGTACTCCCGGGAAAGGATGACCTCGTCGCAGCGGGCGAGCCGGAGATGCTCGATGAACTTCCGGTCCAGGACCTCCGCGTAGGTGTACACGTCGGGGGCGAGGTTCTCCAGGTTCATGACCGCCATGACCGTGCGCGCGTCCACCTCCTGGTCGGAGCGGTCCCCCGCCTCGTCGGCCAGGACCAGGACCCGCGAGGCATGGGCCACCCCCGCCCGCTGCTGGACGGCGGGGTCGATCGTGTCCCCGTGGATGTAGACCAGGCCCGGAAAGCGTCCCCGTAGCTCCTCGTTGGCCAGATCCCCGGCCTGGTTCACGAGCACCAGCCTCCCGGGGCCGAGGTCGGGATGGGCGGTCAGGAGGTCCTGGACGAAGAGGCCCATGTCGGACTTCCAGCCCAGGATGACGACGTGTCCTTTGAGGTCGTGTGCGTCGGTCAAGCCGCGGCCCTCCTTGATCTTCCGTTCCACGAGCGCGCTCGCGATCTTCCCGGTTACGGTGCCCACCAGGCCGATCCCCACCAGGACCACCACGAAGGCGAGCGCCCGTCCCGTATGCGTGATCGGATACTTGTCGCCGTAGCCGATGGTGGTCAGGGTCACCACCGACCACCAGAGCCCATCTTCCAGGGTCTTGAACTGGTCGTTGGTCCCCCGCTCCGCGAAGTAGATGGCGGGGGCCCCCAGCAGGAGGACGCCCAGGAAATAGGCGGTCAGGCGGGGGATGTTCTCGGCCTGGAGCTGAGCCCAGAACCGACGCCAGCGCTCGAGGGGGCGGGGATGTTGCCCGGTCTCAGGACCATTCATTTCGGAGTCGGCCTATCTTAACTTGGGGAGACGCGTCAGACGAACGCGCGGAAGACCTCGTTGGAGACGAGCACACCCCTCCTCGTGAGACGCAGGCGCCCCTCCACCGCCTCCAGGAGCCCCGCCTGCAGGGGATCGCGCAGGGCCTCGGCGTACTCCGTGAGGGGGTCCAGCTGGTACCGGCGCCGGAAGTCGGGGAGGTCGATGCCCGCCCGCCGGCGGAGGCCGGTGAAGAGGGCCTCCCCCGCTCGCTCCCGGGCGGCCAGGACGCGCTCTCCCGCGACGGCGGCTCCCTCCGCCTCCATGGCCCGGCAGTAGGCACCGAAAGTCTCCTGGTTCCAGTAGCGCCGCCCCTCCTCATAGCTGTGGGCCGCCATCCCGAAGCCGAGGAAGGGGGCGTCCTCCCAGTACTTGCGGTTGTGCCGGGACTCGCGGCCCGGGCGCGCGAAGTTTGAGATCTCGTAGCGCTCCAGGCCCTGCGCGGCCAGGGCGTCGACCGTCTCGTCGTAGAGGTCGGCGACGAGATCGTCGGCGGGAAGAAGGAGGGCTCCCTGCCGGGCGCGGTGGGAGAGCAGGGTGCGGCCCTCGACCTCCAGAAGGTAGACGCTCACGTGGTCGGGCTCGAGCGCGGCGAGGCTCTCCAGGTTCAAGCGCCAGCGCTCCCGCGTCTCCCCCGGCCAACCCAGGATCAGGTCCAAGGAGACGTTCAGAATCCCGGCCCCGCGCGCGGCGGCGACCGCGACCCCGGCGTCGTTCCCGGTGTGGAAGCGGCCCATCTCCAGGAGCACGGGGTCGGCGAAGGACTGCACGCCCAGGCTCAAGCGGTTGACCCCCATCTCCACGAGCGCCCGGTAGCCCGCGTGGTCGAGGTCGCGCGGGTTGGCCTCGAGCGTGATCTCGGCGTCCGCGGCCAGACGGAAGAGATCGCGGGCCGCCTCCACCAGCCGGGCCAGGCGAGGGGCGGCCAGCAGGCTCGGGGTCCCCCCCCCGAAGTAGAGGGTGTCCGCGGGGGCGGAGGCTCCCCCCGCCACCCCCATCATCTCCTTCAGGAGGGCCCGCAGGTACCGCTCCTGGCGTTCCGGGGCGGGGCGGCGGGGATCGATGGCGAAATGGCAGTACGTGCACTTCGCCTCGCAGAACGGGATGTGGAGATAGAGGCCGATCGGCTCCGCGCTCGCGCTCACCGCTCCGGGGGACCGCCGCGGACCGCCACCTGCAGGCCCTCCTGGCGCTGGCGCCGGAAGTCGGGCCCGTGCATGGGCAGGACCACGCACATCTCCATGAGGCGGGACCGCAGCCGCTGCCCGATCCGCTCCACCAGGAACTCCCGGCGGGCCAGGAAATCCGCGGCCACCACCTTCTCCTTGTCCGCGTCGTGATAGTTGGTGGTGATGAGGGTGGCCCGCTTCGACAGGTAGCGGCTGTTCAGGATGTAGAAGAGGGTGTCGTTCATCCAGTCCGTCATCTTCCAGGCCCCGAGGTCGTCGAGGAGGAGAAGGTCGGTCTCCACCACCGGCTCCAGGACCTGGAGCTCGGTGGTCTTGGTCTCCGGGTTGTAGGAGTTCCGAATCTCCCGAATGAGCTCGTTGAAGTCCCAGAACTGGCCGCGCACGCCCTTGATGGTCACGAGCTCGCGCAGCACGGCCACCGCGAGGTGGGTCTTCCCCACCCCGTTGTCACCGGTGAAGAGCAGGCCCAGGCCTTCGTTCACCGCCCCCAGGTAGGGATAGCCGTGGCAGTAGCTCAGGGCCTTCTCCAGGGCGGCGGTCAAGGACGCGTTGCCGGGCTCGAAGCCGGCCAGCGAGCACTCCTCGTAGCGGAGCGGTATCCGGCAGGCGGCCACGAGGGCGTCCGCCCCCGAGGCCCCCGCGTCGGGGCGGCGGCAGGCGCACGCCTGGGCGTATTCGCGGCCGTCGCGGCTCACGATCTCGAAGCCGGTTCCTCCACACCGCGGGCAGGTCAATTCAGGTGCCCCCGGAGGCCCTGGGCGTCCCGGTTGCGACGCAGCTTCTCCTTGGCCTTGGCCTCGATCTGGCGTATGCGCTCCCGCGAGAGCCCCAGCGCCTCTCCGATCTCCTGCAGGGTGCGGGGCTCCTCCCCGTCCAGGCCGAAGCGCATGCGGATGACCTCCCTCTCCTTCTCCTCCAGCTCCGCCACCATGGCCTGGATCTGCTCCTCGAAGGAGGTGCGGATCATCTCCAGCTCCACGGAGGGGATGGTGTCCTGCTCCAGGGTGTCCCCAAACTCCATGGTTCCGTCCTCCCCCACCGCGCTGGAGAGGGAGACGTCATCCCCCGAGGCCAGGAGCAGGTTCTCCACCTGCTCCTCCGAGAGCTCGGTCTTGCGGGCCAGCTCCTCGGTGGTGGGGGGCCGCTCCAGCTCCAGCGCGAGCCCCTCCCGGGCCCTCTCTACCTTGGAGACCTGGCCGGAGAGCTTCTGGGGCAGGCGGAAGACCCGGGAGTGCTCGGAGAGGGCGTGGAAGATCGCTTGTCGCACCCACCAGACCGCGTAGGAGATGAACTTGACGTTGCGCTCGGGGTCGAAGCGCTTGGCCGCTTCCATGAGCCCCAGGCTCCCCTCATGGATGAGGTCCAAGAAGGAGAGGCCCAGCCCGCGATAGCGCTTGGCGTAGGAGACCACGAAGCGCAGGTTGGACTCGACCAGGCGCTTCAGGGCTTCCTGGTCGCCCTGCTGGATCCGCCGCCCCAGGTCCTTCTCGTCCTCCGCGCTCAGGGGCTTGAACTTCGCGATCTCCCGGATGTAGGCGTTGAGGCTGTCCCCGGTGCCCTCGCGGGTCCGGGGCCGAGGGCTCGCCGCCGCCTTCGCCGTGCTCTTTCGGGTTTTCTTGATCACGGACATGGCGTGCCCCGGGGAGGAAATTCAGATTATAGACCCCCTAGGGTGGTTCGGGCGGTGTTTTCACGATGTGGGTGGGGGGGAGCTTGACCAGCGCCTGCTGGAATCGCTCCTGCCAGCCCTCCTGGTTGGCGCGGAGCAGCTCCTGCCGGACGTAGTTCACGAACTCGCTCACCTCCGCCTGCATCTGCTCCATCTTCCGCCGCATGTTCTGGACGATCTCCACCCCCGCCAGGTTCACGCCCAGGTCGCGGGTGAGGTTCAGGATCACCTCCAGCTGGCGGAGGTCCTCCTCGGAGTAGAGACGGGTGTTGCCCTCCGTGCGGGACGGCTTCAGGAGGCCCTCCCGCTCGTAGAGCCGGAGGGTCTGAGGATGGATGCCGTAGTTCTTGGCCACGACGCTGATCATGTAGAACTTCCCGGCCCCGGGCGGGGCCGGGCGGGGGGAGGAGCTCTCGAGGCGGTGGCGGCGCCGCGCCATCGTCAGCTCCCGGCCCCGCCGGGGGCGGGGCCGGCCTTGCGGGGATCGTGGGGGTTCAGGCGGGCAAACTCCAAGAGCAGCTCGCGGCTGCGGTCGTCCCGCACGGTGGGGACGAAGATCCGCGCCTCCACGAACAGGTCTCCCCGACTCTTCTCCCCCAGCTTGGGCACCCCGCGCTTGCGCAGCCGGAAGCGCTGGCCGTTCTGGGTACCGGCCGGGAGCTCGATGGTGACCGGCCCGTCGGGGGTGGGGACCTCGATGTGCGCGCCCAGGGCCGCCTCCGTGATGGCCACGGGGACGGTCGTGTGCAGGTCCTCGCCCTCGCGCCGGAAGAGGGGGTGGGGCTCCACCTCCACGGCGAGGACGAAGTCGCCGGGGAGGCCGCCCCGCCGCCCGGCGTTGCCGCAGCCGGGGACGCGCACGCG
>DATMQU010000645.1:0-24640 GCA_035566715.1 Vicinamibacteria bacterium | reverse complement strand
CTCCTGCCCCTGGAGCCGCTGGAAGCCAAGTTTCGTGCGTTCGGCTGGGCCTGCCGGAGCGTGGATGGACACGAGTTCGGCGCCCTGGAAGACGTGTTTCGCACGCTGCCCCTCGCGGGGGGGCGCCCCAGCGTCATCGTTGCCCACACCGTGCGCGGAAAGGGCGTGCCCAGCCTGGAGGGGCGCATAGACCGCTGGTTCGCTCGCTTCGAAGCGGGGGAGGTGGAAGCCCTCATTCGAGAGCTCCGCGGCGGCCCCCGCGCCAACCTGGCGGGTGACGGGCTCGTGGTGAGATGAGACCGTGACCTACGAAAAGGCGTTGGGGGCGTTGGCCGGGTCCCGCGACGACGTCGTCGTCTTGACGGCGGAGAATCGGGCTCCGATTCGTAACCTGCCCACGGTCCTCGGGGAGCGGTTCGTGGATGTTGGTATCTGCGAGCAGACCCTGGTCGGTGCGGCCGCCGGCCTGGCTTTGCGTGGACGCACGCCCGTGGTCCACGCCCTCGCCGCCTTTCTCACCATGAGGGCCTTCGAGTTTGTGCGCACGGACGTGGGCCTCGGCCGCCTGCCCGTGAAACTCGTCGGCTACGTGCCTGGCTTTCTCTCGGAAGGCAACGGCCCCACCCACCAGGCTCTCGAGGACGTCGCTCTCATGCGGGGCATTCCGGGAATGCAGGTCTTCTGCCCGGCCGACGAGGCGGAGCTCGTTCAAGCGCTACCCGTCCTTCTCGACGACCGCTCGCCGTGCTACATACGCTACAACGCCGGTCCGCCCCCGGCCCCCCACACGCGTCCCTTCGCGATAGGCCAGGCCGAAGTTCTCCGGGAGGGAAACGTGGTGACCATCCTCACCTATGGCCTCCTGGTGCGGGAGGCGCTCAAGGCGCAAGAACGCCTGCGGGAACAGGGAGTGCCGACTCGGGTGGTGAACCTGCGCATGCTCAAGCCGATTGACGAAAGGGTCCTCCTGGAGTCCGCGCATGATTCACAGATGGTGGTGACCCTGGAGGACCACTTCCTTGTGGGGGGTCTGCGCTCCATCGTTGCCGAGATCTTCGTCCGCCAAGGGCTGGTGCGCCCTCTGCTTTCCATCGCACTGGAGGAACGGTGGTTCCGGCCGGCCCTTCTCGACGACGTCCTGGAACACGAAGGCTTCGAGGGCGGGATGATCGCGGAGCGGGTCCTAAGCGCCCTGGAATCCCCGCAGAAGAGAGGAGAACGGGAATGGCCAACGGAGTGAAGTTCAACGAAGGATATCCGGACATCTCGACCTCGGATGCCTTCTACGTGCGGTCTCAGGGGCTCATCCCCGCCGCCACCCAGACCCTGGCCAAAGGGCCACAGCAGTTCGTGCGGGGAGTGGCCCCCAAGTACCTCCGGCGGGGTAAGGGCTCTCACGTCTGGGACGTCGACCGTAACGAGTACATCGACTACAGCATGGGCGTGGGCCCGATATCGCTCGGGTATGGCTACGGGAACGTGGATCAGGCCATACGGGCCCAGCTCGAGGAAGGAATCACCTTTTCCCTCATGCATCCCCTTGAAATAGAGGTGGCGGAGCTCGTTCGTGAGGTCGTCCCCAATGCCGAGAGCGTCCGGTTCAGCAAGACCGGCTGCGACGTCACGAGCGCCGCGGTGCGCCTGGCCCGAGCGTACACCCGCCGGCCCAATGTCCTGTGCTGCGGGTACCACGGCTGGCACGACTGGTACATCGGCATAACGGATCGAGCGGCGGGCATTCCCGACCGGGTGAGAGAGCTGACGTTCACTTTCGCGTACAACGACATCGGGTCCGTGCTGGATGCGATCGACGGTGACACGGCCTGCGTGATCCTCGAACCCGTGACCTTCGAGGCGCCCCGGGATGGTTTCCTCAGCGAGCTCAAACGAGTCTGCGCGGCGAACGGAACCCTCCTGATCTTCGATGAGATGTGGACGGGCTTCCGGCTCGCCCTGGGTGGCGCCCAGGAGTATTTCGCAGTGACCCCCGACTTGGCGTGCTTCTCGAAGGCAGTCGCCAATGGCATGCCTCTTTCCCTTCTGACCGGGCGCGGGGAAGTGATGAGGCTGCTCGAGAAGGACGTGTTCTTCTACACGACGTTCGGAGGCGAGGCCCTGTCCCTGGCCGCGGCCTGGGCGACCATCACCGAGCTTCGGGACAAGCGCGTGCCCGAATACCTCGCCCGGCAGGGCCGGAAGCTGAGGGAGGGCTACAACCAAATCAGCGCCGCCCTGGGTATGGACTACACGCGCTGCGTGGGCCTGGACTACCGCACGATGGTCGTTTTCGACGCCAAGGCCGGGGATCCCCTGGAGATGAAGTCCCTGGTCCAACAGGAGCTTTTGAAGCGGGGAATCCTCTGGGGAGGCTTCCACAACCTCTCTTTCTCCCACACCGACACCGACATCGACTACACGCTTAAGGCCTACCGCGAGGTGCTGGGCCTCCTGCGCGGCGCGGTGGAGCGAGGACAGGTGCGGGCGAGCTTGCGGGGGGAGCCGGTGGAGCCCGTTTTCCGTCGCGTCGGCCAGTTCAACGTCAAGCCGCGGCCGGCGGCGATGCCACGCTGAGACATGACTTCCCAGAGGTTCGCCCTGGACGGGAGAGTGGCGGTCGTGACCGGCGCCGCCGGCCTCTTGGGGACCCGCCATTGCCTGGCCCTCGCGGAGGCGGGCGCCAACGTGGTCGCCGTCGACCTAAAGGAACAGGACTGTACTGACCTCGCTCTTCATCTGCGGGCCGCGCACGGCCGGGAGGCTTATGGGCACGCCTGCGACATCACCGACGTGGGCTCGGTAGCCCGCCTCCGGGACGCCGTCCTCCAGTGGTTCGGGCGTGTGGACGTGCTCGTGAATAACGCCGCCGTCGACGACAAGGTAGAGCGATCGAATCCGGGAAAACTGCTGTCTTTCGAGAAGTATCCCCTGGAGCTGTGGGAGAAAGCGTTGCGCGTGAACGTCACGGGGACGTTTCTCTGTTGCCAGTCGCTGGGGGCGGAGATGGCCGCGCAGGGGCGGGGAAGCATCATCAACATCGCCTCCACCTACGGGGTGGTGGCTCCGGACCAGTCTCTCTACCGCAACGCCGACGGTACCCAGACGTTCTTCAAGTCGGCGGCGTACCCGGCAACGAAAGGCGCCGTGCTCGCCCTGACCCGCTTCCTGGGGGCTTACTGGGGACGCGCGGGGGTCCGCGTGAATGCTCTTTCTCCGGGGGGCGTGGAGAACGGCCAGGACCCGGAGTTCGTAGCGCGGTATTCAGAGCGCACGCCCCTGGGCCGGATGGCCCAGGCCTCGGACTACGCGGGCGCCCTCATCTTTCTCGCCAGCGACGCCTCGGATTACGTGACGGGAGCCAACCTGATCGTGGACGGCGGATGGACGGCATGGTGAGCGTCGCCTTAGCCGCGGCCGGCAGTGCTCTGCTTGCGGGGGACCTCGTGGAGCGCGCCCGCCGCCTCCGCCTGGTACTCACCGATTGCGACGGCGTCCTCACCGACGGCGGAGTGTACTACGCGGCGGATGGCGAGGCCCTCCGGCGCTTTTCCGTTCGGGACGGCATGGGCGTCGAGCGGCTGCGGGAGTCCGGCATCTGGACGGCCATCGTCACCCGCGAGCGCTCGTCGTTGGTGGAAAGGCGCGCGGCCAAGCTGCGTCTCCCCTACCATTTCGCGGGGATCCAGGACAAGGCCGCCCACCTCGACGCGATCCTCCGCGACACGGGGCTGGACACCGCCGCCCTGGCGTACATCGGCGATGACGTGAACGACCTGGGGCTCATCGCGGCGGTGGGGGAGCGAGGGCTGACGGCGGCGCCCGCCGACGCCATGCCGGATGTGCTGGAAGCCGTGCATTACCGCTGTAGCGCCCCGGGTGGGTTCGGAGCTTTCCGCGACTTTGCCGAGTGGATCCTGAGATTGAAACGCGAATAAGGAGGCACTATGACCAAAGCCGCTGTGCACGTCGGGGGCCGCTGGGTCGGGGAAGGAGAGGCGGTCTTCGTGATCGCGGAGATCGGCATCAACCACAACGGCTCCCTGGAGCTCGCCAAAAAACTGATCGACGGAGCGGTCCTCTCGGGAGCCGACGCGGTGAAGTTCCAAAAGCGGACTCCGGAGAAGTGCGTGCCGCGGGAGCAGTGGCAAGTGGAGCGAGATACGCCTTGGGGACGCATGACATACATCGACTACCGGCGTCGGATGGAGTTCGGCGAGGCGGAGTTTGGCGCCATCGACCGTCACTGTCGTGAGCGGGGGATCCTCTGGTTTGCCTCTTCCTGGGACGATGAATCGGTGGATTTCATGGAGCGATTCGATCCGCCCTGTCACAAGGCGGCGTCCGCCTCCCTGACGGACCACGATCTCCTCCGCAAGATGCGCTCCACCGGTCGCCCGCTCATGCTATCGACGGGGATGTCGACGATGCAGGAGATCGAGAAGGCGGTAGCAGCCGTCGGCGAGGGCCCGCTCCTCCTGGCCCATGCGACCTCGACCTACCCGTGTCCCCTCGGCGACCTCAACCTCCGGATGGTCCACACCCTGAAGCGGCAGTTTGCCGAGTGTCCCATCGGGTACTCCGGCCACGAGACGGGGCTGGCCCCCACCTGGGCGGCGGTCGCCCTGGGCGCCACCTTCGTCGAGCGGCACATCACCCTCGACCGCGCCATGTGGGGGAGCGACCAGGCGGCATCGGTGGAGATCGGCGGCCTCATGCGCCTCATCTCGAACATTCGGGACATCGAGCGCTCCTTCGGGGACGGCGTCAAGCGCGTGTACGCCGGGGAATTGCCGCAGATCGAGAAGCTGCGCCGCGTGAAGAGCCGCTTCCCGGCGGCCTCCTGAGAGGTTGCTTGCAGGGGCGGCGATGAACTGGAGCGTATTGGCCCCGGCGATCATCGTGGCCGGAGTGTGCGCATTCGCCCTGCTCGAGCGGGCCTTCCCCTACGATCGGGGCCAGAGGATGCTGCGCGAGGGCTTCTGGACCGACCTCATCTTCTACACGCTCATCCAAAGCTACGTCTTGGCGCTCCTGATCGCCCAGCTCACGCGATGGATCGATTCCAGCACCGGCTGGTCGCGCCTGCATTTGGTCTCCGACTGGCCCCTGGCCGGGCAGGTCGCGTTCTTCGTAGTGACCCACGATCTGTACATCTACTGGTTCCACCGGTGGCAGCACAGCTCGCCCATCCTCTGGCGCCTTCACGAGGCCCACCATTCGGCGAGAAGCGTCGACTGGCTGGCCTCGACGCGCTCCCACGCCGTGGAGATCCTGATCAACCAGACGATCGAGTTCGCCCCCATGGTCCTTCTGGGTGCATCCCCTGAGGTTCCCCTCATCAAGGGAGTGATCGGTGCCCTGTGGGGGATGTACATCCACGCGAACATCGGCGTACGGACGGGGCGTCTGCAGTATGTGATTAACGGTCCGGAAGCGCACCGCTGGCATCACGCCCTGGACGCCGACGCTTACGGCAAGAACCTGGCCACCAAGCTTTCGATCTGGGACCGGCTCTTCGGGACCGCGTGGCTGCCCGATGGCCGCAAACCCTCGGGTTACGGGCTCACCGACGTCGAGTTCCCGACGAACTATTTCCGTCAGCACCTCTTCGCTCTGCGCCCTTTGGAGCCGAGTAGGGGAGCGGAGCCCCCGGTCGACGGGCGCGACCCCGGGAGAGACGGCGAGCCAGCGGTTCCCTAGGGCTCCGCGGGAAGAAGGCGGGTGCGGGCCTCGAGGCCGTCCCGCATCATAACCATTTGCTTCTGAAGCCGAACACATACCAGGCGGCGAATGAGAATGCGTTGGAGCCAAGTGAAGCCGGGTCGTGTGTCCGTCCGGGTACGGGAAACGAAGACGAGCCAAGGGTCGCCGCCGCCCGGTTCTTCCACGAAGGCGGTGGTCCTCAGGGCGGAGTCGAAATAGTGGCTGGCGTAGATCTGCTTGGACGCGGCCAGGACCACTCGGTGCGAGCCGATGGTCCTCTTGAGAAGGGTCACGTGGTTGATGCTCACGACGACGTGGGCCCAGAGCCTCTCCTTGACCCAGTATAGGAAGTCCTCCGCTCCCTCGGGTCGACCCTGCGGAAAATCCGTGAGATAGCGGCGGAGCTCGGGAATAGTGTCGAGCGGTCCATCGAAGCGGCGCAGCAGCTCGTCTAGGTTCTCGGCGGCGCGAACGGGCTCCTGCGCGTCCTCGTACACCGGGAGGGCGGCATTGCCATGGGCCAGGTAAGACCTGGCGTAACCGGAGAGCATCTCCCGAAAGAGGTCCCCCGCAGCTTGCCGGTGTTGGGGCGAGGACCAGTCGATCTCCTGCCGGAAGCGCCGAATCCACTCGCCCGACATCCTCACATCGCAGTCCCCGACGCGGCAGCTCCGCAGGCAGCTGAGGTCTCCGGCGGGGAGGGCAAGGTCGCTGAAGTCGCGGAGAGTGGGTGGGGTGGCGATCCGCTGGATGGCCAGGACCTCGCCATCCCCCCGCCGCCCTTCGACATCCCGAAGACGGTCGAGAGCCTGGTCAGCCGAGGATCGGACCCGCAGGACGCCGATCGCCATCACCTCTGACCGATCCCAAGTCTCGACGACCCTAGCCACGGCCCGGCCCCGGTCGATGGTGCGGACGTCGTCTTCGGTTAGGGACTCCTCGCGGGGGACGAAGAAAGGGCGAGCGCTTCGAATGGCGGGGTGGCCACCGGCCTGGAGTGGCGCCAGCAGAAGCCCGAGCAGCGCGGTTGCCGCCCCGACTCGGGCGGGCTCGTAGAGCATTTTCCCTTGTACCGCCGGCCCGTGACGAGATCGTCACGATCCGGTGACGATCGAAAGAAGGACTTGAGGCTTCCCCTCTCAACCCTCGCTGGAGAAAAGGAACACGTTCTTAACAGGAATGCCCTCCGGCGCAGGCACGATCGCTTTGAATGTCACGCGCGTCGGGCAGAGGACGCGCGGAAGGGAGGTGCGGCCCGTGCCTTGGATTGTTCCTTCCCACCAAGCGCCGGCTCTTTTTCTGAAGTCTTGGCGACCGCGCTGGTTCTCGGGACTGGCGCTGGTCCTCGGGAGTCTCGCCCCCGACCTCGAGTTCATCGTGCCGGTGAGAAAAGAGGCCATCCTCGGGCACACCGTGGCCGGACAAATCCTGTTTACGGTTCCCGTCGTGCTCGTCCTCTACGTCCTGACGACCGATCTCGTCATTCCCTGGCTCGTGCCCTACCTTTCCCGTAGCTGGCACGATCTGGCCGCTCTGGAGAGGCCGCGGGGCCGAGCCTGGTGGGGTGTGGCGGTTTCGGGCGCTCTGGGTGGGCTGACCCACATCGTCCTCGACGGGTTCACCCACGGCGAGGCCTCGGGGGGGTGGGCAGTCGCGTTTTTCCCCCTCCTGAGTCTCAAAGTGCTGTCTCCTCTCGGGCTGCTTCCCGTCCATGACGTGCTCCAGATCGTCTTGACGGTTGTTCTCGGGGCCGCGGCTTTGGACGCCTGGCGCCGAATCGCAGGCCAGCGGCTTCTTTGGAGTTGGCGGAGCCGGTCTCCGCGCCCCGTCCTCGCGGCGTCGCCGGCCTGGCGTCGCAGAGTGCTCCGCTGGCTCACGGCCTGCGGTGCCCTCGGGGTGGCGGCAGTGCTCTTCTTCAAGCCGGCGGCTTCCCTGGGCCAGGCCGTGGAGCTGGCCGCCTACGGCTGCCTGGACGGCATCGCGGCCGGGATTCTGCTCGGGGCGACTACGCATCGCATTCTCGGAGCTCGGGTACGCCGCGACTCCGCACTGGAGGCAGCAACGCGGGCGAGCGTGCTCTTGCCGGGGGAGGGCAGCGCCTAGGACCGGACGGCCCGCAAACGGCGGGGGGGGCGGACTTCCGCGGACATCTCCACACGCACGGTGAGACCTAGGGCTTTCTCCAGCAGCTGGGTCCGCCGCCCCGCCCCCCAAATCTCCAGCTCGTAGTCGCCTTTGGCCTCACCCCGTACGCGCAGGAGCCCCGCCCGCTCGGAAACGGTGAGCCGGCGGACCACCTGCCGGTGGCTGCGGTCGAGAGCGTCCGCGACGCGAAGGAACCCCGCTAGGACACGCACCGTGTGGCGCGATTCACGGGGCAGGGCGGCGAAAGCGGCGTGCTTGCGCCGGGGCTCGCCGCGGCGGTGGTAGCGGGCCACATTGGCCACCACCTCGATCTCTGAGGGATGGAAGCCGCGCAGGTCGCCGTTCTTTATAAGGTAGTAGGTGTGCTTGTGGTGGCCCGGGTAGGAGATGTGGTGGCCGATGTCGTGCAGGAGGGCGGCGTATTCGAGCAGTGCGCGATCGCTGTCGCTGAGGCCGTGGCGATTCCGCGTCTGGTCGAAAAGGCTGGTGGCGAGGGTGGCCACCTGGCGGGCGTGGGGCTCGTCGTAGAGGCAGCGTTCGGCGAGGGCGATCACGCTTCGTCGCCGCACATCCGGGTAGGCCTCGGCGCGGGCCAGTGACCGGGGGTGGCGCTGGATGTAGTCGATCAGAATGCCCTCCCGAAGGGCCCACTCGCAGAGCACCAACTCCTCGATCCCCAGCAGATCCAGGACGGTGTCAAGAATCACCGCCCCCGCGGGGATCACGTCCGCGCGCAGCTCGTCCATCCCCGGCATCCGCAAGCGCTCCTTGAAGTCCGCCGCCACCAGCCGTTGGCGGAGGGCATGCAGGGTGCTCGCCTTGACGCTCACGTGATGGAGGGTCTCGGCCGGACGACCCGTCTCTATCTGATGGGCCATCGCCCCCAGGGCCAGGATCGTGCCCGAGGTGCCGATCGCGACCTCGACCTTACCTCCGCGCACCCTCTCCACGTCGGGCTCCACTGCCTCCCGTACATACCGCGCCAGGCGCTCTTCGCTCTTCTTGGTCAGGGGATCGGACTTCACGAACTGCTCGGCCATGCGCAGCACGCCCAGCTTCTTGGATGCGGCCCATTCGAGCTGGCTGCCCTTGCCCAGCGCCAACTCCACGCTCCCCCCTCCGATGTCCAGCACCAGCGCCCGCTTGCCTTCCAAGTGGATGCTGTGGAGGGCGGCCAGGTAAACGAGGCGGGCCTCCGCCTCTCCCGTTATCGCCCTCGGCCAGACTCCTATCTCGCGTCCGACGCGGTCCAAGAAGTCTTCCCCGTTGCGGGCTTCGCGGATGGCGGAGGTGGCCACGGCAATGATCTTCTCGGCGCCTTGGGTCTCGGCGAGGCGGGCGTATTTCTTGAGCACGTCCAGGCCGCGTCTGATGGCGACGGCGGGGAGCCGCCCGCGGGAGAGGGTGAAGGCCCCGAGGCGGACCATCTCCTTCTCGCCCGCTACGACCCGGAATCCCCCGGAGGCGGTCACTTCCACGATGACCATGTGGATGGAGTTGCTCCCGAGATCGATGGCGGCTATTCGCACGGCGGTCGGCTCATTGTAGCCGCGACCGCCGGCCGCGGGGGGCAGGCGAACACGATAAAGGGCCACGATGGCAGGCTATCCGCTGACCGGGAAGACAGGATGATCACTCCATGACGATCGCGTGACGGTGAGCGCCAGCGGAGAGTACAGAGGCAGGGGAGGGCTTGCTTCCGAGCACCAATCCCAGTCGACCGAGCCGGAGCCGCAGCTCCTTCGACACCCGGGCTCGAACCTGCTTTCTTTCCTCCTCCCGTCACCCAGACGTCATTCCCGCGGTGCGCCGGCGTCACAAGGGGGGGGTAGTCTCCTCGGAGTGGGGGCGTCCCGGCCGCACATGCCCGACCTGCGGAGCGGCAACTGGCTCGATTGGCGGGTATTCGAGGCCGTCTCCCGCAATAACCTGATCTACAACCAATGCTGGGAGGATCCGGCGGTGGACCGCCAGGCGTTGGCCCTGACCCCGGCCGACCGGGTCCTGGTGATCACGAGCGCCGGCTGCAACGCCCTCGACTACGCCCTCCTGGGGGCACGGGTCCTAGCTGTGGACCAAAACCCGCGCCAAAACCACCTGCTGGAGCTGAAACGCGCAGGGATTCGGGCGCTCGACTTCGAATCGTTCTTTGCCCTCTTCGGAGAGGGCGGCTCCGGCCGCGCACGCGAGATCTACACCGCGCTACGCCCGGCCCTCCCCGAGCCCGCGCGCGGGTTCTGGGACTGGGAAATACGCCTCTTCGAGCCGGAACGGGCGCGGGGCCAGAGCTTCTATTACGGTGGCACCTCCGGCTTGGTCGCGCTTGTGGTTCAGTGGTACGTCGAGCACGTAGCCAAGGTCTGGGGCGTCGTGGAGCGGATATTGGCCGCGGAGACGATCGAAGACCAGGTCGGGATATACACGAGTGAGCTCCGCCATCGATTGTTCGGCGCGAACCTGCTCCGATTGTTGGGAAGCCCGAGCGTCCTCGCCCTCCTGGGGGTGCCGGCTCCCCAGCGCCGTATGGTCCACGCGGCTTCCGGGGGCTTTGCGGGCTTCATCTACGGCTGCCTCGACCATGTGATGTCCGTCTCCCTGTTACGCCAGAACTATTTCTATAGCGTGTACCTAAACGGCCGGTATACCCGCGATAGCTGCCCGGAGTACTTAAAGGAAGCGAACTTCGCGCGGCTCAAGGCCGGCCTCGTGGACCGCATCGAGACCTTCACGGGCACGGTCACCGAGTGCCTGGCCCGCCAAGAGGAGCCGGTGACGGCGTTCGTCCTGCTGGATCACATGGACTGGATGGTCCCCCAGCCACGCCTCCTCGAAGAGGAGTGGGCGGGGATTTTCGCGATCGCCGCTCCCGGTGCGCGGGTCATCTTCCGCAGCGGCGGCCCCGACGCCCGCTTCCTGCCAACGTCCATCCTCCGGCGGCTCGCCTTCGCGCGCGAGCGGGCGGCGGCCCTGCACCGCCAGGACCGGGTGGGCACCTACGGATCGTTCCACATCGCGAGCTTCGCCAATGTCTGACGCGTCCGCCCTGGACCGGCTCGGACTGGAGGCGCTCGAGCGCTTCTACCGGCGCCAGGCCGGGATCTACGACTGGACCCGGCCGTTCATCCTGTTCGGGCGGCGGGAGATCGTGGCCGGCTTGGGGGTGGGGCCGGGGCACCGCGTTCTCGACGTGGGCTGCGGCACGGGCTGGAACCTGGGCCCCCTGGCCCGCATGCGAGCGGAGGTCGTGGGGATCGAGTGCTCGCCGGCCATGCTCCGACGGGCGGGCCAGCGGGTCGCACGGCTGGGCGAGCGGCTCCGAGTGAGTCTCGACCTGCGGCCGTACGGCACGCGCGCCGACTATCTGGACCAGGCCGATCGCATCCTGTTCTCGTACTCACTGAGCATGATGCCGCCCTACCTGGAGATTCTTGCCCGCGCGCGCGCAGACCTGCGGGCGGGCGGGCGGATTGGGGTAGTGGACTTCCTGGACGCGTTGCCTCCCGTAGCTCAATTCCTCGAACGCAGCCACGTGGCCCTAGGCGCGCACCGGCTAGACGAGCTCCGCCGGCTCTTTCCGCGCCATTTCCTCAAGATCTGCAGCACCAGCCTCTGGCGTTACTTCCTCTTCTGGGGCGAGGCAGACTAGAACCTTCGCCCTCAGGCGCCTTCGTGGCAGCTCCGCCGGTTAGTAGCACCTGTGCATCACCTGGGCGGTGATCTGCGAGGGAGCGGGCGGGTTCTCGCCCAGACCGAGCGTGTGCAGCATCTCGTGGATGACGAAGGCATCGACACCAGAAGCGTTCCGGCCCGCGAGGTCGACGAAATGGGACGTGCAGACGTACACGATCCGACCTCCCCGCGTCGTTCCTCCGAGAATTCTCCCCGTCGAGCAGCGCGTGTGGCTAGCCCCGTCGTAGAAGAGAACGTGGCTGAGGTAGGTCTGGGCCGTCTCGCCAAGCGCGTCGAGAGAGGCCTGGAGCGGCTTGCCGGAGGCGTCGACGAAGTCCGAGAACACTTTCTGGCATGAAGCAGCCGCGAGGCGGCGGCTAGCATCAAGGACAGCCCGCTCGACCGCCCCGCGAGCTATGCCACGAAGGCGTATGTTGGCCGCGAAGCTGGGAGCCGCGGTCGCTCCCACCGGGTAAAGCCTCGAAGACGAGACTTCCCGGGGATCGGAGCCAAGGATCGAGGCTGGGACCAGGGTCATGACGACAGCGGATAGAAGACTCGAAGCGATAGTGCCCGGCGACATGGGCAACTCCCTCTCCTTGATAGCCGCGGCCAAGCGCGACAGGCGACGGCTTCATACGCCATCCAAGATCGGCGCCCGCGACGCGGGAGTCATAAGGGATTTCTAGCGAATCTCTACGGTTTTCGTGGCAGTGTGTAATTTCGCGAGAAGCCAGGGTTGTTCTAGGTGCCCCAGCTCGCCGGAACAAATACACAGTTGGGTTCGTCCCATCAGTTGGTCAGGAGCGTTGCGGGGGGGCTCGGTAGCGCCTCAATTGTGGTGACCTGACGGGGGGTCTCATGGACCGGCAAACAAGGGAATACCTGAGGGGCTTCGAGCAGGCCGCGGTTCTTGTTCGACGGGTACTGAGCGACCCACCGTCCTACAAGAACGCCAGGAGTTACGTCGAGGACGTCGCCGACCTCCATGTCCGGGCAACCGACCTGCTGCGTCGCGGGATTGCCGTGGGGTGCCTGTCAGCGCTGGGACGGTAGCAAGGCGCTTGGCTGGCCTCGTCTCATTGATCGAGTGTCTCGGGGAAGGACGAGGTCCGGGAGACACGGAAGGTGAAAGGCACCGAGCCCAATCGGAATTCGTCACCGTCCACCAGGCGCGCCGGGCTCGCGAGCCGTTCTCCCTTGGTGAAGGTGCCGTTCCGGCTTCCCAAGTCCTCAAGGATCGCCTGCCCATCAGAGATTCGTAGGCGAGCGTGGCGGCGGGATACACGCGCCGCATCGAGGGGCACCACCGAGTTAGGGTGCCGGCCGAGGAGGTACTCGCCCTCCGCCAGGGCAACCAAGCCTCCCTCCCACACGAGGCGATAGACAAAGGGACGGTCGGCCTCCGGAAAGGTGGCGGACCCCAGCTCGCCCGCCTCGCCGCAAAAAGCGTAGCCGAACCCATGGACGGTGCGAACGAACCGCGGGGTTCGCGCTTTGTCCCCGACTGCGGTCCGGACCTCGGCCACCAGGTTGGGCAGATTGGCCTCCAACACATGAGTGTCGGGCCAGAGACGTTTCTGGAGCTCCGCCTTGGGCACCACCCGGGGCCGCTGCTCCAAAAGCGCCTGGAGCAGCTCAAAGGCCTTGGGCGTTAGGTGGATCGGCTGCCCCGCCCGCCGGAGCTGTCGCGTCTCCGTGTCCAACAAGCATTCGCCGAAAAGGAGCCGCACCTTAGCGCCCTCCTTGGGTATGGCATGAGAAGCCCTGGCTCCCTTACTCTGGCTCGCTGCCTTGATTATCGCGCGGATGGCGAGGGTCTCGAAGGGCTGGGAAGTGCCGGATTGGGTCCAGGGGGGAAAGCGCGGGCACCCACCGAGCACGTCTAGTCTAGGGTTTCTCTAGGAGTTCGGTCCGGCGCCGAACAAACCCCGTCCCCCCTCGTTCCTCACAATGAGCTGCCCACGATGCGGGCGGCCAAGGAGGGTGTGATGAGGAAACGACTCCTCAAGGGACTATGGGCAGCGAGTCTCGTGGCTGTGCTCGCGGTCATTTCCATGCCGGTCGGAGCGGCGGAGATTCATTTCAAGGTCCCGTTCAGTTTCACCGTCAACGGCGCTGTGCTTCCACCCGGAACATATACGATCTCCAACGCGCAGAGCGCCCTCTGGGTTCGCGGCTTCAGCAATAGCGCGGTGGTGATGACCAATCGCCTCGAGTCTCTGAATGATACTGGCGCGAAGCTTGTCTTCGACAAGTACGGCGACCAGTACACGCTGCGGCAGGCGTGGACAGGCGGAGGCAACGGGCGTGAGCTTCCGCGGCCTCGCTTGGCACGCGAGCTCGCTGATGCGGCGCGAAGCGGCGAAGTAGCCAAGATGGAGAGAGTCGTCATCCCGGCCCTGTAGGGGTCGGGCCACGGTTTGCACGGCCGGCAACCCGAGGACAGTGCTCTTCGGGTTGCCGGCCATCGTTTCATTCGAGGCATCGCTCTGTCGAGGGTCTCCAACCGGACTAACAGAACCGCTCTCACCAGGGACTGACGAGCGATCGGAGCCAGACGGCAAGCAGAGGCCTCCACGGCCTGGGTCAAACTGAAATGAGCTTTGAACTCCCAGAGACTCTGACAGTGTGGGTTGCAACTCCTAACGGGCACGCCCGAAAGGGCACACGCGGGATTACCGCAGAGGTGCTCGGCGTGTTTGCTTGGCTGTGCTGTAGAATCCACCCGAGCAAGACAGGGACGCTGCGAGCAGCGAGCGCCGTCGAGGCGCACGCGGGGGGGCCGTCTGCCAAAATGGGCCTGCAGCGCGACGCGTCTGCCGAGGAGACGGCCGAGCGGACCTTGACTGGCCTGCTCCAGCGGCGTAGCGTGAGAGTCCGTCGACAGGAAAGCCACATGCCCGAGGAGGGCCGCCGGTTCGGCCGCTACCAGATCGCCGAGACGCTGGGAGCGGGCGGGATGGGTGATGTCTACCGCGCCCGGGACCTGCAACTTGGGCGCGACGTGGCCGTCAAGTTCCTGCCCGATCGCTTTGCGTTGGATCGCGCGCGGCTGGCACGGTTCGACCGCGAGGCGCGGGCAGCTTCGTCCCTGAATCATCCCAACATCGTCACCGTCCACGAGGTCGGCGAGCTCGACGGTGTGCCCTACATCGTGATGGAGCGGGTGGAGGGCCGGACGCTCCGGGAGCTCCTGACCGACCGGCCCATGGCGCTGCGGACCCTCCTCGACATCGCTTCGCAGATGGCCGATGGACTCGCTAAGGCCCACGGCGCGGGCATCGTCCACCGGGACCTTAAGCCCGACAACGTCATGGTCAATGCCGATGGCTATGTCAAGATACTCGACTTCGGCCTGGCGAAGGTGACCCTCGACTCAAGCGAGGGTCCGGTATCATCCGCATCTACAACAACCGGAACCGACCCCGAAGTGCAGGACCCAGATACGAAAGCGGGGGGGATCCTCGGTACGGTCGGCTACATGTCCCCGGAGCAGGCCGCGGGCCGGGAGGCGGACTTCCGGTCGGACCAGTTCTCCCTAGGCGTCATCCTTTACGAGATGCTGACCGGGCGCCGGGCGTTCCAGAGAGCCAGCCATCCCCAGACCCTGGCCGCGATCATCGAGAGCGAGCCTGAGCCGGTGGAGAAGTACAATCCTGGCGTCCCCGGCCCCGTGCGCTGGATCCTCGAGCGCTGTCTGGCGAAGAAACCTGAGGATCGCTACGCCTCCACGCTGGATTTGGCGCGGGAGCTTCAGGTGGTCCGCGAGCACCTGGCCGAAAGCCTGCAGATCTCAACCCCCTGGGCCCGGATCCCTCGGTTCCGCGGGCGAAAGCTGGGCGTCGCCCTCGGGGCCGCGGCCGTCGTCGCCGTCGGCGCCATTTTCCTAGCGCGCTCGCTGCTGCCTCGCACTCCGGCGCGTAGTCCCGACGCAAAGACACCCGTGGTGGCGATCCTTCCCCTCGCGAATGTGAGCAGCGATCCCTCCCTCGATTATCTCGGGGTCGGCATCGCAGATCTCCTGATCACGCACCTAGCCTCATTGCCGGGGCTGACCGTCGTCTCGCGCTCCGCGACCCTTCCTTACCAGGGGCAGCAACAGGTGACGAAGAAGATCGCCGCTGAACTCGGCGCCGCCCTCCTGATCAACGGGGCCGTGCATCGGTCGGACAGCAAGCTCCTGGTCACGGTGAACCTCGTTCGCCCCGATGACTCGGTGGCTTGGGGCGGGGACTACGAGGCTAAGATGGAGGACCTCTTCCTGCTGCAGCGCCGCCTCGCCGAGGGCCTGAGCGCGGCACTGCAGGTTACCCTGACCGCCGCCGACAAAGAGCGCCTAGCCCGGGCGCCCACCACCGACGTCAGTGCCTTCGCGGATTACTCCCGAGCTCGTGCCCTACTCGAACGCCCTGATGTCAAGGGGAACCTTGCCGGGGCCATCGAGGCCTTCCAGGCCGCCATCCAAAAAGATCCGAAGTTCGCACTGGCTCACGCCGGTCTCGGCGAAGCCTACTGGGCCCTGTACCAAGAGACCAAGGACACGGCAGCCCCGGCGCGGGCGTTGGACTCAATCACGGAGGCCCTGCGCCTTGACCCCGGCCAGCCGCGGACACGCTTTGCGCTCGCCCTCGTGTACAAGGGAACCGGCCGCACGGATCCTGCGGTCGAGGAGCTCCAACGGGTGCTGACACTACAGCCGAGCGACGACGATGCCCACCGACTCCTTGGGGACATCCTCTCCGACCAGGGACGCTCAGACGAGGCCATCAAGGAATTCCAGAAGGCCATTCAGCTGCGGCCCAAGTACTCACCGAACCACAGCCACCTCGGGGGCGTTTACTTCCGCACGGGCCGGTTCATGGAGGCCGCGGCCGCGTATCGCCGTATCACCGAACTGCAACCGGACAACTCCCGCGGCTTTCAAATGCTCGGCGCCGCCTATCAAGCCATGGGAGATAAGCGTCAGGCCATCGAGAACTACCAGATGGCACTGGCCCTAGGGCCCGATGCCCGGGCCTACTCTAACCTCGGGGGCGTTTACTACAGCGAGGGAAAGTATGCAGAGGCAGCCCGGGCCTATGAAGAGGCCGCAAAGCTCGAACCCTCACCCGTGAAATACCGGAATTTGGGTGACGCTTACGATCGTATGGGGCAGCACGATAAGGCCAGCGATTCCTACCGAAAGGCTGTCGCTCTTTGCGGGGATCAGCTGAAGGTCAACCCCAAGGATGCGGAGGTGCTGGGTCTGCTGGCCATCTGCGAAGCCAAGCTCGCCCGGCGGGCAGAGGCGCGCCGGCATGCGGCTGAAGCGGTCGGCTTGCGGCCGAACGACGCCGGGCTTCTGTACCGCAAGGCGGTGGTTCACGCTCTCGCCGGAGAGCAAAAAGATGCACTGGCAGCCCTTGAGGAGGCCTTGAGCCGGGGCTACAGTGCTTCCCTCGCGCGCGAGGACGACGATCTCGCCTCGCTCGGGCCTTTACCGCCGTTCCAGAAGCTCATGAAAGGGTCCCGCTGAGAGAAAGGAAGGTTCTAATGCGACGATCGATAGTAGTGGTGCTGAGCCTAGTCCTAGCTAGCGTTGGCGTGGGCTGCTACAAGTTCATCGGCTTTCCTAATTACGGGAGGCCGATCATCATTGCCGTCGTCATCCACAAAGGGAAGGGTACGTGCACGACGCACACGTCGCCACAATGGCAGCCGGTCAGACGCGGTGACAAGATCATTTGGGATCCCGCACTGGCCGACCCGTGTCCGCCTCCTAATGATGTGAAGATCCAGTTCAAGGATTCCGGCGTAGTGCGATTCACGGATAGCAGCGAGGTGAAGGCGAGTTCGGGTCAGAAAGAAGGCGAAGTCGTTGGTGCGTGTGGTCGTTACAAGTACTCGGTTCTCCTTAACGGCAAGGTCGTCGAGGATCCAGAGATCGAAATCTGGCCCTGAGCGAAAGGGAGGTAATTCCCGCTCCAAAGACTTCGCCGATCCTGACAAAAGGCTGTCCCTGGACAGGGGATTGGACCGAGGGCAGCGTCAGGCGGAGCAGGCACCGTCCGGGAGGTCTTCGTTCCTAAGCGGTATGAAGGCCAATCGATTCCGCCGATTGCTGGTTCGGGCTCTCGCAGTGTCCCGAAAGAATCGGAGTGGTGATGGTCACGAGAAGGTAGCTCAGGAGGTGGTCATGACGCGTTCGATTGTGCTTGCTGGAATATTGGTCGCGGGAGTCGTGGGGGCTGAAGAACGGACTACTGGCCACGAAACCAACTACAGGATCGCAGCGACCCGATGCTCGGTGAGTAAGCGCTGCTGGCCAGATCGCGCGCTGGCTCCTTGCGGACAAGCCGACAAGCTCAAGGGTCTGTCCGGAGGTACAGCAAAGACAGGCCTCTACCAGAATGACTTGGATCAGTGTCTTAACGCCGCAGAGAAGGCCGATTGTTCGAAGATCCAGATTGATCTGATTCGGTTCATGAACGACGATGCGAACGCTGCCTGTCATGGGTATTCTGACTACTCTCACCAGCGCGGTCGCTACGTAGCCGCGAAGAAGTAGGGCTGGTTCGGCAGTCTGCTCTCCCAGGGCCATCTCATCGCGGGGGGAGCTGGAGATAATACTCTCGCGCGCGGATCTCCGACCGCGGGCCCGCTCGAGGAGGGCCGGGACCGACTCTGCCTTGGCCGGCAGCCCGGGGTCGTGAAGTGAGCGCGAGTCCATACGGCTAGAGGCGTGGGGCCCGAGCGTGCAGGTTCTCGGGTCGCGGGAATAGAGGGGTGTCATCGCCTCGAACTAGGCGGGCCGCTAAGGAAGCCCGCGACGCGATCTCATAATCCGGGGCATGACTAGCGACTCGTCCGGCTCGGCAGTGGCTTCTGCACTCCTTCCGGGTGTCGCCCCTTCCTTCCTCAGCATCCATGCGCTGCGCATCTTCGTGCGCGACCGCGACCGGAGCCTCGGATTCTACCTCGGCCAGCTCGGCTTCCGGCTCGTCATCGACGCCCGCCTCCAGTCCGGCGAGCGCTGGGTCGCGGTCGCGCCGCCCGACGGCACCGCCATCCTCGCCTTGATCGCGCCCCCGGCCCGGTCCGGTGAGCACAAACTCATTGGCTGCGCCACCCATGTCACTCTCATCACCGGCGACGTCGCCGGGCGGTTCCAGGAGTGGTCGCGGAAGGGCGTCCGATTCATGAGCACCCCGCGGCTCCGGCGGATCAAGTACGAAGCGGCTCCGGCCGGGATAAGCGTCGGCGCCCCGGCTGCTCGGCGAGAAAACGCCCGTCTGAGGCGGCGTCTTCGCCCGCTTCCGCGACGTCGACGGGAATACTTTTCCCCTAGTTAGCTTGGACGAGGTCACTCATACCGTTGAGGCTGAGCGCCGTGCCGCCGCCGACAGGCTCGAGGCCGAGCGCCGCGCCGTCCACGAGCTCGGCATCGCCCGGCAGGTGCAAGCCCGGCTCTTCCCCCAGTCCAGGCCCATCCTGGGATCACTCGACTACGCGGGCGCCTGCATTCCCGCGCAGGCGGTCGGCGGTGACTACTACGACTTCCTGAGCCTGGGCCCCGACCGCCTGGGCCTCGTCATCGGGGACGTGATGGGAAAGGGGATGGCCACTGCCCTCCTCATGGCGAACCTGCAGGCAAACCTCCGCAGCCAGGTCGCGTTTGCCCTCGACGAGCCGAAGCGCCTCCTGCAGTCCGTCAACCTCCTCTTCTGCGAGAACTCGCCCGAGAGCTCGTTCGCGAGCCTCTTCTACGGGGACTACCGCGACCGCACGGGCGCGCTCCGCTACGTCAAACTGCGGCCACGTGAGCGCGCTTCTCCTGCGTCGTGACGGGACCCTGGACCGGCTGGAGGCGACCTCGACCGTCTTGGGGCTCTTCCGGGAGTGGGAGTGCTCGGTGGGGGAGTGCCGTCTGGAGGCCGACGACCTTCTCGCCCTCTACACAGACGGGGTCACGGAAGCCTTTGACGACAACGGGGAGGAGTTCGGCGAGCAGCGTCTCGTGGACGCCCTCCGCCGGCACCGCGGCCGCCCGAGCGAGTAAGTCTTCCGGGGTTCCAGGAGTACGTCGACGCTACCCTGGGTGGATCCCTCTCCTAGCGGGCAACTCCGCGACACGAGGGCCGAGTGAAGACGTGGCGGCGTGCGGGGCACCGCGTCCGCCGCGCGGTACTAGGAGCGTACGCGGTCCAGCGTATGAAATCCCTGGGGGCTCGAGGATCCGGCGCGGAGCAAGTCGGCTCTATCGGAGTGGGGCGCGGGCGCTTAGGTCTCGTTCGTCTCCGCGCTCATTTGGCGGGTTTGGGACCAAGCCAGAACCGCGCCAGCCGTCAGGACACCCGCCTTCGGTTCGCCTGGGTCAGCTCCCCGTTTGAGATTCGGTGACTGGCTTCGCCGCACAGGTCGTCACCCATCGTCTGCTGCCCGGCGAGGGTGACAGGCCAAAGCTCACGACCCTACCGCCATCGAGCGCGAACGCGGGCGGGCAACTGCTGTTTCGGGACCGGCTACACCAGGGCGATCGATTCGATGGCCAGAACGGCAATCACGGCCGGGACAAGAACGTGACGACCCTTCATGCTGACCTCCCGATACCGTGAGGCAGAAAAGCCTTCAGCAGCGACTCGATTTACGCGCCGATGTGCGCTTTATTTCGCGTTTGCTTCCAGGCGCGGTTTGTCGTGGGGCGGTCGCTCACGACCTTCCAGATCACCAACTTAGAATTAGGTCGCACGAGAACGCCGAGCCGGCACGATTTGACGCTTGCGGCATGTCTTGATCCTCCTAGAGTCGACCCAGGAGCCTCACGCGGGCAAGACAAGCTCATCCGTGGGGTCCGGAACTCGAAACGTGATCGGCAGCGAGCCCAGGAATATGCTGTCGCCGTCCCGTAGGGTCACCGGCCCCTGGACTCTTGCGCCCCTGACGAACGTTCCGTTCCTGCTGCCCAGGTCTGTGAGGACGGCTCGGCCGCCGAGGACCACAATCCGGGCGTGATTCCTGGACACGGTCGAGGAGTCAATCGGAACGACCGAATCTGGATGCCGCCCGACCAGATGGTCACCCTCTTGGAGCGGTACCCGACCCTCCTTGTAGACCAGCCAGCAGAAAGGGGCCCCGCCGGCGATCGGGACGTCCGAGGTTACCTCGGCGCTGAACCCATAACCGAATCCGTAGACCGTCCTTACCAAGGGAGGCTCGCACTCTCCTAGGGCGGCCCGGATTTCTCCGACGAGGTTGGCCAGGTTGGCTTCGACCACAAAGGTCGTGGGCCACAGCCGCTTCAGCAGCTCAGCCTTGGGCACCACGCGAGGGCGGGCCGCAACCAGGATCTCCAAGAGTTCGAAGGCCATTGGCGACAGATGAACTGGCTGCCCGCAGCGTTCCACCCGACGAGTGTCGATATCGATAGAGCATTCACCGAACCTGATTTCCACTCCCATAGGCACAAACCTGAGAATTACCTGAACGTTACCTATGATGTTAGCCCGTTCCACGCCTATCTTATAACCGAAGCGGTCTCTCACCATACGACCTTCGGCACCACCCGGGGCCTGGGCTGCCACGCCTACGACGCACTCTGCAACGGGGGGCCATCACAGATGAAGGCCTGGTCCTCTGGCAGGAGTGCGCTCCGGGGGGGTTGTTGTTCATGAGGAGAACGTTGTGACCAAGGCTTTGGCCAAGGGCGGGAATGCCTAATATGAAGCTACCTCTCCGGCTCCTTCTCACCCTCGCTATCACGGCCTGGGCCGTCCCGGTGCAGGCCGGAGCGGTCGCAGCTGCAGGGGCCTCTCATGCCGCGGTCATCGACGGCTCCGGCAACGTCTGGACTTGGGGTCTGAACACCTACGGCCAACTCGGGAACGGCTCCATTATAACGAGCACGCTGCCGGTTCAGGTGACGGGTCTCAGCAGCATTATCCAGGTGGCGGCCGGTGCAAACCACACCCTCGCCCTCAAGAGTGACGGGACGGTTTGGGCTTGGGGCTACAACTTCTACGGCCAGCTTGGCAACGGGGCCTGGGGATCGGGAGCGGATCAGCACACACCGGTCGAGGTCGGCACTTTGGGGAACTGGCTCACGGGGGTCAGCAAGATCGCCGTCGGCGACAACCACTCCGTGGCCTGGAAGATCGACGGATCCGTCTGGACCTGGGGCAACAACAACAACGGTCAGCTCGGAGACGGCACGATCAACGCGCGAAATACTCCTGCACAACTCAGCACCATCTCCGGCGTCCTTACGATCGGGGCCGGGGGGAGCCACACGCTCGCGGCCATGATCGACGGCAGCGTGAAGGCGTGGGGCTTCAACAACTACGGCCAGCTTGGGAACGGCAATACTGCCGATCAGCACACGCCCGTCCCGGTCTCGGGCCTCAGCGGGGTCAGCGTCGTTGTCGGCGGGGAGAACTTCAGCCTGGCCCTGAAGAGCGATGGAACTCTCTGGAGCTTTGGGACCAACGCCAAAGGTCAGCTCGGCGACGAGACGGGGGCGCAGCAGACGACCCCCGTGCGCGTGGCGTACCTCTCCGGGGTTACCGACGTCTCGGCCGGCCAGTATCACGCGCTCGCCGTTCTAAACGACGGGACGGTCTGGGGCTGGGGTCTGAATGATTACGGAGAGATCGGCGACGGCACGATCGTGCCCGCGCTCGGCCCCGAGTGGGCGTCAAGCCTCAGCGGCGCAGTGGCGCTGGCTGCGGGGGCCAATGAGTCGAGTGTTGTCGTCACGACGAGCGGCATCATCTGGGCGTGGGGATTTAACGCGAGCGGCCAGGTCGGGGACGGAACATACCTGACCCGGCTCAACTCGGTGAAGGTCACCGAAGCCGGGTATGCGTGGAAGACGGGCACCCCCGTCCCGAGCGTTCTCACCGGGACCTACTCCCAGAACCAGACGGTCACGCTCTCTTCCGCGACCTCAGGCGCCACGATCCGCTACACCACGGACGGGACGGACCCCACGTCCACCTCGACCATCTACACGTCGGCGCTCTCGATCACGGGCACGACGACCCTTAAAGCGAAGGCCACGAGCTCGCTGCTCGCCGACAGCAACATCCAAACGACGGTGTACACGATGAAGGTCGCCTCTCCCACCTTCAGTCCGGTAGGAGGGACGTACACGACCGCTCAGACCGTGACCCTAGCCACGACGACCCCCGGGGCCACGATCCGCTACACCACGGACGGGACGACACCGACCTCCTCCTCGACCGCCTACACGTCGCCGCTCTTGATCGGGACGACGACCACCCTGAACGGAGCCGGGTTCCTGAGCGGCTATACCGCGAGCGACACCGCGACTGCGGTCTACACCTTGAACCTCGGGACGCTCGCCGCGCCCGGAATGAGCCCGGGTGCCGGGACCGCGGTCGGGTCGGTGACCGTGACCGTCTCGGGCCCCACGGGCGCTACCCTGACCTACACGACGGACGGGACCGACCCCACAGCCGCGGCCACGGTCTACACGGCTCCTATCACCCTGACCGCGACCACGACCCTGAAGGCCAAGGCCTTCAAGACGGATTGGACTCCGAGCGCCACCACGACGACGGTCTATACGATTCAGGTGGTCGGGCCCACGTTCTCGCTGGCTGCCGGCCAGTATCCGGTGGGGCAGACGGTCACGCTCTCCTGCACCACGCCAGGAGCGACGATCTACTACACGCTCGACGGCACGACGCCCACGCAGAGCTCCCCCTCAACCCCGTCGGGAGGAATCCTCTTCCTCGGGAACTACACCCTGAAGGCGCAGGGCTGGGCCACGGGGCTCTCGCCGAGCAGCGTGACAAGCGCCGCCTACACGATCAGTGGCACGGTGGGGGGCGGGGCGGTCGCGGCGGGCCTCTACCACGGCCTTGTCCTGAAGACGGATGGGACGGTCTGGGCCTGGGGCTTTAACGACTATGGCCAGGTAGGCGACGGGACCACCACGCCGCGGGCGAGCCCGGTACAACTGAGCGGACTCACCGGCATCACGGCCATCGCGGCCGGCCAGTACCACTCCCTGGCGGTCAAGAGCGACGGGTCCGTCTGGGCCTGGGGCCGCAACAACCACGGCCAGATCGGCAACGGCACCACCACCGATCAGCACACGCCCCTTAAGGTCAGTGCGCACAACGTCGTCTTTTCCGCCGTGGCCGCCGGCCAGTTCCACTCCCTAGCCGTCAAGAGTGGCGGGACGGTCTGGGCCTGGGGCTACAACAACTACGGCCAGCTCGGCAACGGCAACACGACCGAGCAGCACGCGGCGGTCCAGGTGAGCGGGCTCACGGGTGAGACGGCCACAACCATAGCCTCCGGGGTGAACTACGGCTTCGCCCGGACGAGCGATGGGAAGCTCTGGGCCTGGGGTTACAACGGGAACGGTCAACTCGGTGACAGCACCTATGCGAACCGGAGCGCCGCCGTCCAAGTCACTTCTCTCGGGACGAGCGTCTCTGCGATCTCGGCTGGAACCTACGACTCTCTCGGGGCCAAGAGCGATGGCAGCGGCTGGTGGTGGGGCTACATCCAGGGGACGGCGACGCCGGCGTCGCAGGCCGGCCTCTCGGGCATGACCAAGGGGGCGGTGGGGTATAACCATTTCCTGGCTCTAGAGAGCGACTGGGCCGTCTGGGCCTGGGGCTACAACGAGTCCGGCCAACTGGGGAGCGCCACGCCGAGCTTCACCTCGAGCCCCCTCCTCGTGACTGGGCTGCCCGGGGTCGTGTCGATCTCCGCCGGAACGAGCTTCAGCCTGGCACTGGGCCAGGACGGGAGCGTCTGGGCGTGGGGCCTGAACACGTCCAACCAGCTCGGCGACGGCACGAGCTTGAGCCGCACCTCGCCTGTGAAAGTGGCCGAGCCGGGGTTCGCCTGGAAGGTGGCGACCCCGGTCCTGAGCCCGGCTGGGGGACCTTATACGTCTTCCCAGAGCGTCTCGATCACGACCGCGACCACCGGCGCCACGATCCACTACACGACGGATGGGAGCACCCCGACGACGTCGTCCCCCGTCTACTCCTCCCCGGTCGCGGTCGGCGTGACGACCACGCTCCAGGCCAAGGCCATGAAGACCCTCCTCTCCGACAGCAACGTGGCCTCGGGGGTCTACACGCTCACCGTCCCCACGCCCACG
>DATMQU010000644.1:0-3919 GCA_035566715.1 Vicinamibacteria bacterium | reverse complement strand
TCCAAGGCCAGGGCCTGGACGAGAGGGCCCACCCCCCCCTCCTCCCCGGGGGCGCTACTCCCCGCCTCGAAAAGGCGCCTTCCCCGACCTCCCCCCGCGGGTAGACCCTTCGTTCGGGGGGTCGACCCGGGCCGCCCCCGGCCCACCTGGCAAGTTCTTGAATGCGCGCGGAACCTGGGGCGCGGGGGAAGCGTACTGTCCTTTGAATCCGTGTATCCGAAGCTCGTGGGGGCGCCCGTTCCAAGGGGGAGCGTGAAGATCCGGACGCTGATCGTGGACGACGAGCCCCTCGCTCGCGAGCGCATGCGCTCCCTCCTCCAGAAGGAGCCCGACGTGACGATCGTCGCGGAGTGCCGCGACGGGCAGGAGGCCGTCAGCGCGATCCGGCGGGAGAGCCCCGATCTCGTCTTCCTCGACGTGCAGATCCCGGAGCCGGACGGGTTCGCGGTCCTGGACGCGGTGGGGGCGGAACGGGCGCCGGTGGTCGTGTTCGTGACCGCCTACGATCAGTACGCTCTCCAGGCCTTCGAGGTCCACGCCGTGGACTACCTGCTCAAGCCCTTCGACGAGGAACGGTTCCAGAAGGCGCTGGTCCGGGCCCGCTCCGCCGTGCTGAGCCGGGACGGGGAAGGGGTGGACGAGAGGCTGCTCTCGCTGCTCAGGGACCTGAAGGCCCCGCCCGGCTACCTCGAGCGGCTGGTGGTGAAGGCGGCCGGGCGCCTCTTCTTCCTGCGCACGGAGGAGATCGACTGGATCGAGTCGGCCGGGAACTACGTTTCCCTGCACGCGGCCGGGGAATCGCACTTGCTGCGGGAGACCATGACCGCTCTCGAGGGCCGGCTGAACCCGGCCCGCTTCGTGCGCATCCACCGTACCGCCATCGTCAACCTCGACCGCATCAAGGAGCTGCAGCCCCTCTTCCACGGCGAGTACCAGGTGGTGCTGCGCGACGGCACCGAGCTCACTCTCTCCCGCGGCTACCGCGAGCGCCTGCAGGAGATCATCGGCCGCGACTTCTGAGTCTCCCTCCGCACCGCCTCTTGACAACGCGCGGGCGCGGAAACGAGAATTCGAAATGTGATCACCGGGTTTAACACCGATGTGAAGTATCGGGGCCTTGTCTACCACGTCCAGACCGAGGACAAAGGCGAGGCCAACCCCTTGATCGAGACCCTGATCTACAAAGGCGGAGAGATCCTCGCCTCCCGCCGCCTCCCCTATGCGGATCTGATTCGCAGCCGCGACGACGAAGCGGCCATCACGAAGCTGATGGAAGACCAGCACAAGGGCATGATCATGGAGGTCAAGCGCGGGAAGTTCGATCCCGGCGTGGATCGGACCGAAATCGAGGACCTCTCCCTGGACGAGATCGTGCTCGCCTATCTGGCCGGTCGCGCGGCCGCCAAGTAAGCCCGCCCTAGAAGCCCATGGCCCCCGGCGGGTAGGGCGCCCTGGGACCCTGCGTGTTAACATCCCCGCATGAGCGCGGGCGCGCCGGCCTCCAGGGGCCGTGAGCTTCGGGTTCCACGAAGTCGCGAGCCGAGACCCTCATCGCCCCTCCCCTCCGAATCGATTCCGCGATCGTGACCAGGAGCTCAAAGACGCGGGGGGGTCACGGCCTCCCCGGCCACGGGCGCGAGGGCCCCGGGTCTCACGCCGGCGCGCCCCTTGAGGACGGGAGAGGGGCTTAGCGCCCTTGCCAAGCGCGAGCGACGACCCGAGCCTCGACGCCTTGCGCCAGCGGCTCGACGCGGAAGAGACGGCCTACGCCGAGCTGCTGGCCGCGGTCGACCGTCTGGCTTCCTTTCCCCTTCCCGCGGAGGCGCTGCCCGATCTGCCCGCCCGGCTCGGTCTCCTCAACACCCTCTGGGAGGCCCCGCCCGCGCCCCGGCTGTCGGGGCTGGGAGGCAAGGTGAGGAAGTGGGCCTGGGAGGCGCTCGCCCCCACCCGCGCCCGCCAGACCGAGTTCAACGCCGCCCTCGTCCAAGTCTTGAACGGCTACCTGGAGGAGACGGCGCGGCTGCACGCGCGCCTGCGCGAGCTCGCCTCCGCCCTGGTCCAGTATCTACAGCGCGTTCTGCCCCTGGTCGACCTCCGCGATCGCATGGCCTCCGCCCTCGCGACCACGCGCGCGGAGCTGATCCTCGAGGCCTTCGACCGCCGACAGGAGTCCCAGGCCCGGCGCCTGCAGGGCCTGCTCGCCCTGCGCGACCGCCTGGAGACCGTCTCCGCCGAGGTGGAGGCCATTCGGGGGGCGCTCTTGGCGGGGAGCCCGCCCCCCGCCCTGGCCGCGTCCGTGCTGCGCGCGGCCGAGGACTCGGCCTACACCGCCTTCGAGAACCGCTTCCGCGGCAGCCGGGAGGAGATCCGGGCCCGGCTGGCCGACTACGCCGCCCTCTTCCCCGACCTCGCCCCCGTCGTGGACCTGGGCTGCGGCCGGGGGGAGTTCTTGGACCTGCTCCGGGAGCGGGGCATCGCCGCCCGCGGCGTGGAGGGCAACGCGAGCGTGGTCCAGCATTGCCGGGACCGGGGCCTGGACGTCGTCCACGGCGACCTTCTGGCCTTCCTCCGCGCTGAGCCCACGGGCGGCCTGGGGGGTGTGTTTGCGGCCCAGGTGGCCGAGCACCTCCCCCCCGCCGTCCTGGGGCAGATGCTCAAGGAGGCCCACCGCGCCCTCCGGCCGGGCGGGCTCCTCGTCCTGGAGACCGTGAATCCCCGCTCGGTCGTGGGCTTCCTCGAGGTCTACAACCGCGATCTCACGCACGAGCGGCCGCTCCACCCCGACACCTTGAGTTTCCTGGCCGCGGCCTCCGGCTTCACCGACGTGCGCGTGGAGCTGCGCTCCCCCGTGGACCCCTCCTCCCGCCTCCAGCCCATCCCCTCCGAGGGCCTGCCCGAGCGGGCGGCCACGCTCCTGAACGAGAACCTGGAGCGGCTGAACGGCCTGCTCTACGGGCCCCTGGAGTACGCGCTCATCGCCCGTCGATGAGGGAAGGACCGGGCCGGCTCTCATGCGCCTCGCCTTCCTGACCCCCCTCCCCCCCGCCACGACCGGCGTCGCCGACTACAGCGCCGAGGTCCTGGCCAGGCTCGCGGAGCGGCACGAGATCGACGTGTTCCACGGGCAGGACCGCGTCGATCCCTTCCGCATCCCGGGGTCGTGCCGCGTCCACCACGCGAGCGGCTTTCTGAAACGCCACGCGCAGCGGCCCTTCGACCTCGCGATCTACCAGATGGGGAACGGGCTCGATCACGCTTTTCTCTACGAGCCGCTGGCGCGGGTGCCGGGCCTGCTCGTCCTCCACGATCTGGTGCTGCACCACTCGCGGGCCCGGATGTTCCTGGACGCGCCCGAGGTGGCGGCCTATCGCCGCGAGCCCTCGAGCCCGGGGCGGCGCGACGCCGCGCGCCCCCTCCTCCAGGCCTACCGCGACGAGATTGCCTATTCCTATCCCGAGCAGGCGGGCCGCCTGGACGAGGCGCACCTCTCCACCCTGGGCCGCCTCCTGCCCTACGCCTTCCCCCTCTTCCGGATCCCGGTGGAGGCCTCCCGCCTCACCGCCGCCCACAGCGACTTCGTGCTGGAGTCGGTTCGTTCCGCGGTGCCGGGGGCGGAGGTGGCGCGGATCCCCATGGCCGCGGAGGGGGCGGCGGTCGGGCCCAGCGCGGTCTGTGAGCTGCGCGCCCGCCTGGGCCTCCCGGCCTCGGCCTTCGTGGTGGGGAGCTTCGGACTCCTCACCCGGGAGAAGGAGATCGAGACCCTGGCGCGGGCGGTGGCGCGGGCGGCGGTCGCGCTCCCCCACCTCTGGTTGCTGCTGGTGGGACCCGTTCCCGACCCCCGCCGTCTGGCCCGCCTCCTGCTCGAGAGGGGGGTGCGGGGGAGGACGATCGTGACCGGCCCCGTCCCCTTCTGGACCCT
>DATMQU010000643.1:0-5881 GCA_035566715.1 Vicinamibacteria bacterium | reverse complement strand
ACGAGGCCGATCTGGGCCCGGTTGAGGGCGGGGGGCTTGAGGGCCCGCCGGACGTGGTCGGGCGTGAGGCGTCCGTCCTCCGTCACCACCACGTGGGGGGCCACCCCCGAGAGCGCGGCCATGCCCGAGAGCTCGTACTGCACGACGTGGCTGCGCTCGTCCGCCAACACCTCCTGGCCCGGCTCCGTGAGGAGGCGGATGGCTATCTCGTTCCCCATGGTCCCGGAGGGAACGAAGAGGGCGGCCTCGAAGCCCAGGAGGCGCGCCGCCGCCTCCTCCAGCCGGTTAACGGTGGGGTCCTCCCCGTAGTGGTCGTCGCCGACCTCGGCCTCCGCCATGGCCCGCCGCATCGCGGGGGTCGGCCGGGTCACGGTGTCCGACCGGAGGTCGATGGGTGGGTTCACGCCGCGCGGTCGCGCGGCCCGCGGGCGTACAGAAGCTTGCGGTCATTCTCCGGGATCCGCGTCCCCACCAGCAGGTCCCAGAGGCCGCTCGTGAGGCCGAATCCCACTTCCGCCCCCCGCTTGCTGTGGTGGTACATGTGGTGGCGGCGGATGTAGTCGAAGTACTTCCAGCGGAAGCGGTGGAAATGGACGGTGTAGTGCACCCACTCTTCCATCACGTAGCACAGCAGCAGGGCCGCCACCACCACGGGGGCGGTGGCCAAGGGGGCCCGGGAAGCGGCGAGGACGAAGAGCACCGCGAAGGGGATGCTGTCCAAGTACCCGTTGATGTAGAGGCCGTCCCAGGGACGCTGGTGGTGGTCCCCGTGCATGGTGTCGAAGAACGTGTGCATGCGGTGCTTGAGCCAGCTCGTCCCGTCCGGGAACCGGCCGTGGAGGATGAAGCGATGCACGATGTACTCGAGCCACGTCCAAACCGTCACCCCGACCGCGAGGGAGGCGAGCGTCACGAGCGGGCGCCTGTAAAGGGCGAGCGGCACCACGATGGCCGCGTAGGTCGTGTAGAGGATCGTCACGGGGTAGAAGCGCCGGCGGGCCTTGCGGGCCTCGACGGCGAGAACGACCCCCTGGGGGAACTCGGGTTCGGGAATGCCGTCGACGGATTTCAGGATCATCGGTGTCCCATACTCAAAGTAAGGAAACTAACCGCTTTGCGGCCCCCGGGTCAAGAGGGGGCCGTGGAGGCAGGATACCCCCTTCGTTCTTACGCCGCTCAGGGTCGCGAGGTTCAATCGCCTGGGGAATGCGGGGGGAAATGGGCCCCCGGCGACCTCCCGCGGGGCCGGGCTCACCCGCGCCCGCGTCGCCCCGCCCCGCGCTCCCGGTCCCAAACCACGAGGTCCGTGGAAACGACGGGGGCCTTCAGGATCCGGAGGAGGGTGGTGACCTGGCCCCGGTGGTAGGTCGAATGGTTGGTCATGTGCTGCACGAGCTGCCAGAGGGGCGCCTCGAAGGATTCGCCTTTGAGGCTCTTGTAGCGGATCTTCTCCCGTACCTTCTGTTCCTTCAGGCTCTTGAACCAGGCCTGCCGGTGCTTCTCCAGCGCCTGCCAGCGCTCCCGGAGGGCGAGTATGTCGGGGAACTCCCCCTCGTCGATCAACCCCGGCGGGGAGACCCCCTTGAAGCGCTCCACCCAGATCCACTCTGCGCCCAGCATGTGGGCGAGCGTCCCCCGCACCCCCCCGTGGCTGGATCCCAAGTCGCGCTTGAAATCGTCCACGCCGAGGGTGGCCGCCATGCGCACGATCCGGTGGTTGGCCCAGGTCGTGTACTCCAGCAGCCGGCCGAGCGCATCCTTGTTGGTCATGACGGCCCTCCCGAGCCGCGCTCATTGTAAGGGGAGCGGGGCTAGAATCACCGCTCTTCTGGTCCAGGAGGACGACATGCCCCTCGTGCGCATTAGCCTTTCCCCCGGCCGCAGCCCCGACGACCGGCGGGCCATCGCGGACGGCGTCCATCGGGCCCTGGTGGAGACCGCGGGCGTGCCCCCCGCCGACCGCTTCCAGGTAGTGGAGGAGGTGCCGGGGCCGGACCTGCACTTCAGCCCCGACTTTCTCGGAATCGCGCGCACCCCCGCGGTCGTGTTCGTGCAGGTCTTCTTCAGCGTCGGCCGCTCGCTCGAAACCAAGAAAGCCCTCTACGCGAAGATGGCGGCGAACCTGGCCGCCTCCCCGGGGCTGCGCACCGAGGACCTGGTGATCAACCTGGTGGAGGTGGCCAAGGAGAACTGGTCCTTCGGGAACGGCCTCATGGCCTACCCGCCCTGACTCCCTCTGACCGCTCAGGACTCGATCAATAGGGGAGTTGCGCCCGTCACCTTGCGGGAGCCCACGGATGACCCGCAGACCGTGCAGAGGTATTCGTGTAGCTCGCCGTCGGGAAGGATCAGGAGCAGCCGCTCCCGGACGGGCTGGGCCGCTCGGCAGCGCCCGCAGAAGAGGACCGAGGCCTGAAACTCCTGGAAGCTCTCCGGCCCGGGTGAGGGGCGTCGTGGCAGCATGCATCTAGGTTTAGCGGGCGCCCCCGGACGAGTCAAGCGGCCGAAGGGGCTCCCGCCCCCTCTCGCGAATCATGGGGGGCAGGCCGCGCCCTGGTCCGCCCAGGACTTCACGCGGGCGGCAAAGGCGGCGCGGTCGCCGGGGGCGGGGGTGCGTCCCTCGCCGGGCGCCCATCCCCAGCCCACGAGAGGATCCTGGGTCACGTGGACGACGATCTGGGTAAGAACCTTGCCCCCGTTCCGGGCCGGATCCTTGAGCTGACGGCACAGCTCGCCCGGCGTCAGGCCCTCGAAGACCATCGGCATCGAGGGGGGCGGGAGGTGCCAGTTGGGGGCGCCCGGCGGCATGTGGGCCCCCGCCAAGTTTTGCGTCTGGTGGCAGGCCGCGCACTTGACCGCGTACTGGCCGAGCCCCGCCGGCCCCCGCTTCACCCGCTGGGCGTGGGGCACGCCGGAGTCCCCCTGGAGTGGCTGGTCGCCCCGGGGGTGGCAGTTGACGCAGCGCGGGTGGGCGAAGACGGGGTACGCCGCGAGGAACGCCTGGCGCGAGGCCTGGGCGGCGGCATCGGGGGGAATGGTCTCCCCCGCCACCCCGCCCGCGCGAGCCAGCGCCAAGAGCGAGAACGCCGCCATCAGGAAGAGGGGGGGCTTCATCGGGCTCATCCTCCTTAGGCTCAGGCGCGAAGGTCTTGCGGCCGGATGGGCAGGCGCCTCACCCGCTTCCCCGTGGCCGCAAAGAGGGCGTTGGCGACGGCGGGCGCGACGGGGGGCACGCCCGGCTCCCCCAACCCGCCCGGCTTCTCGCGGCTCGGCATGATGTGGACCTCGACCTTTGGCATCTCATAGAGGCGGAGGAGGGGATAGTCGTGGAAGTTGCTTTGCTGCACGCGCCCGCGCTCCAAGGTGATCTCGCCGTGCAGGGCCGCGGAGAGCCCGAAGGTGACGGCGCCCTCGATCTGGGCCGCGATCGTATCGGGGTTCACGATCTTGCCGCAGTCGACGGCGCACACGACGCGGTGGACCTTGAGCTCCCCTTCTTCGAACGACACCTCCGCGACCTGGGCCACGAAGCTCCCGAACGACTCGTGGACGGCGAGACCCCGGCCGCGCCCCTTCCGCAGGGGGCTCCCCCATCCCGCCTCCGCCGCCGCCCGCTCGAGGACGCCTAGGTGGCGCGGGTGATCCTTGAGCAGGGGTCGCCGGAACGCGAGGGGGTCATGCCCGGCGGCGTGGGCCAGCTCGTCGATGAAGGACTCGACCACGAAGGCCGTGTGGGAGTGGCCGACGGAGCGCCACCAGAGCACGGGCACCCCGACCGTGGGGCTGTGCAGCTCCACGAGGAGGTTCGGGATCGCATACGGGGTGTCGGCGGCGCCCTCCACCGAAGTGTCGTCGATCCCGTCCTTCACCATCATCTTCTCGAAGGGCGTCCCGGCCAAGATCGACTGGCCCACCAGGCGGTGATGCCAGGCCACGGGAGCGCCGGAGTCGTCGAGTCCGGCCTCGATCCGGTCGTACCACATCGGCCGGTAGTACCCGCCCCTCATGTCGTCTTCCCGCGTCCAGACAACCTTGACGGGCTCCTTCACCGCCTTCGCCACCTCCACCGCCTCCACGACGAAATCCGACACCGGGTTGGCCCGCCGCCCGAAGCCGCCTCCCAGGAGGGTGGTGTGGATCTGGACCTGCTCGGGCTCGAGGCCGGCCGTCTTGGCCGCTGCCGCCCGGTCCACGGTCTGCATCTGGGTCCCCGTCCAGATCTCGCAGCTTGAGGCGCGGAGGTCCACCACGCAGTTGAGGGGCTCCATCGTCGCGTGCGCGAGGTAGGGCACCTCGTACTCGGCGGAGACCTTGGTCTTGGCCCGCTCGAGGTTGGCGATGTCGCCCACCGCCTTGGCCTTTCGACCGGGCGTCTTCGCGAGCGCGGCGTACTGCTCGAGCATCCCGGCCGTGGAGAGGGCGGCGTTCGCCCCTTCGTCCCACTCGATCTCGAGGGCGGCGCGGCCTTTTTTGGCCGGCCAGAACCCCGTCGCCACCACCGCCACCCCCGTCGGCACCTGGACCACGTCCTTGACGCCGGGCACGGCTTTCGCCCGCGCGGCGTTCACCTTGAGGGGTCGGCCCCCAAAGACGGGGGGCCGGGCAATCAGGACCGTTCGCAGCCCCGGGAGCCTCACGTCAAGGCCGAAGACCGCGGAGCCATCGACCTTGGAGGGCGAATCGAGGCGCTTGGTGGGCTTGCCGATCAGCTTGAACGCGCTCTCGTCCTTGAGCGCGACCGCGGTCGGGATGGGGAGCTTCTCCGCCGCCTCCGCGAGCTCGCCGTAGGAGAGGCGACGGCCGCTGGGGGTGTGGGTCACGAAGCTGTTCTCGGCCCCGCAGGAGGCGGCCTCCACCCCCCACTTCTGGGCAGCGGCCGTGATCAGCATCTGGCGGGCGGTGGCGCCGACCTTCTGGAGCTGGTCCCAGGACGACCACACGCTGGTGCTGCCCCCCGTGAGCTGCATGCCGTAGGCGGTGTGGTTGTAGACGGGCGCCACCGGAGCGGACTCCACGCGGACCTTGCTCCAGTCGCACTCCAGCTGCTCGGCGATGAGCATGGCGAGGGCGGTGTAGACCCCCTGCCCCATCTCGGACTTCCCGATGAGGAACGTCACGCTCCCGTCGGGCCGGATCCGGATGAAGGCATTGGGGGGATATTGGGGCGGGCCGTCCTCGGCCTGCGCGCTACCGCCCCTCGTGCCGGGGAGCCAGAAGCCGAGGATCAGGCCGCCGCCCGCGACCGCGGAGCCCTTGAGGAACGCGCGGCGGGGAAGTTGCGCCCTCACGGCCGGCCTCCCTTCGCCAGCTCGCCCGCCGCCCGATGGATCGCCCTCCGGATCCTAGGGTAGGTGCCGCAGCGGCAGAGGTTGCCGCTCATGGCGTCGTCGATGTCGCCGTCCGTCGGCCTCGGGTTCTCGGCCAGCAGGCAGGCCGCCGCCATCACCTGGCCGGACTGGCAATACCCGCACTGCGGCACGTCCTCCGCCACCCAGGCCTCCTGGACCGCATGCCGCGTCTGCTGGCCGAGCCCCTCGATGGTGAGCACCTTCTTCCCGGGCACGGCCGAGATCGGAGTCACGCAGGAGCGGATGGCGTTGCCGTCCACGTGGACGGTGCAGGCCCCGCAGAGGGCCATGCCGCATCCGTACTTGGTGCCGGTCAGGCCGAGCTCGTCCCGGAGAACCCAAAGGAGAGGGGTGTCGGGCTCGACGTCGACCGTCTGCTCCTTGCCGTTGATGTTCAGGCGGATCATGCGCCCTCCTGTACCGGGGAGTATGGTTCCGCGACCACCATCAGACAAGTACGTACTTTCTGGTAACCTACGCCCCGGGGGGTGACCATGAGCTCGAGTTCAGACCCGGCTTGCGTCTTGGATGCG